>DATADI010000454.1:0-3676 GCA_036258615.1 Thermomonospora sp.
CCTTCTCGCGTTCGCGGGGGCTCATCTTCTGGAGGAACCGCAGGGCCTGGTCGTGGTGCACCAGCAGCACCGCGGCCACCCGCCGCGCGTCCATCTGGTCGAGGACCCGGCCCACCCGCTCGGCGGGCAGCCCGCGAACGAGCGCGGCGGCCCGCGCCGCGTCCACCGCGAACCGGTCGAGCACCCCGGCCGCCCGCCGCGGGCTCATGACCGCCAGGACCCGGACGACCAGTTCCGGCTCCAGCGGATCGAGGAGGGCGACGGCCCGCTCCGGCGGCACGTCGTTCAGCAGCCGGGAGGCCGCACGGCCGGCGACGAGGGCCCGGACGATCTCGACGGCGGCGGGGTCGCCCGCGGGCAGGGCGGCGAGCACCGCCGGCGCGGCCACCGCCGGGACCGCCGACAGCAGCAGCGCCGCCGTCTTCGGCGGCAGCCGCGTGAGCAGGGCCGCCGCCGTGTCCGGGCGCGCGTGCCCGAGCATCTCGGCGGCGAACCCCCGGGTCATCCGGGTGACCACCGTGACGGCAGCGTCCGATCCCGCCCCGAGTTTGTCCAGCATCTGCCCTGACGCCCGGGGGCCCCGCTGCACCAGCAACGCGACCGCGCCCGCGGGGTCACCCGCCAGCATCGCGGCGAAGCCGCTCGGCGGCGGCGAAGGGTCCCGCCGGGTGGGCTCGGCCGGAGTCACCGGTGGCGGCGGAGGAGGAGGCGGCGGTGGGGGCGGCGACGCGACCACCTCCAGGAGCATGGCGCGGGCCGTGCTCGCGTCCAGCCGCCGGTAGGGGTCCTTCTCCAGCAGGCCGGTGATGAGCGGGGCCAGCCGCCGCCCCGGGGACAGCGGGTCGGGCTCCTCGTGCAGCACCGCGTGCATGACCTGGGCCTCCTGGGCGCGCTGGAACGGCAGCCGGCGCTCCACCGCCTGGTAGAGCGTCACCCCCAGCGACCACAGGTCCCCCTCCGGGCCGGACCGGCGGCTGAACCGCTCGGGCGCCATGAACCCGAGGGTGCCGACCAGGGCGCTGTGCGCGGTCACCTGGTAGCCCTCGATGGCCGCGTTGCCGAAGTCGATCAGCCGGACACGGGACCCCAGTGTCCGCCCGGCCGGACCGGCCTGCTCGATCAGGATGTTGCCGGGCTTGACGTCCCGGTGCACCACCCCCTCGTCGTGCGCCGCCGTCAGCGCGTCCAGCACCGCCAGGCCGACCTCGGCGGCCCTGGCCTCGGTGAGCGTCCCCGGCTCGGTCTCGATCCAGTGCGCCAGCGACGTGCCCTCGACGTACTCCATGATGATCAGCGGCCCGTCCGGGTCCTCGATCAGCCCCAGGATCCGCACGATGTTGGGATGCCGCAGCCGGGACGCGGCCCGTGCCTCCCGCAGCACCCGTTTGGGCGAGACGAGCTGCCTGCCCTCCGGCGTCAGCAGCCCGGTCCGCATCTCCTTGAGCGCGACCTCGCGCTCCAGCACCCGGTCCCAGGCGAGCCAGACGCTGCCCATGCCGCCCTCGCCGAGCCAGCGCCTGCGCTCGAACCGGCCGTCGCCGCGCTCCTCCGCCACCGCACCCCCATCGTCGTCGGCGCCCTCCGCCTCAGTCTTCGTCGAACCGCACCAGCTCGTCGTCGTCCGGCCGGTCGGCGGGCTCGGCGGGCGGACCGGGTGGACCGGGTGGACCGGGTGGACCGGCCGGTACCGGAGGTTCGTCGAAGTCGGCGTCCGGGCCGTGGCCGTACACGTGGGTGTCGGGCATGTCGCGGAGCTGCCGGGCGTCCCAGTCGTAGGGGTCGGGCTCGGGCTCCGGCGGATCGGGCCAGGCGTCCTCGGAGTCGCCGGACGGCATGGGCCGGGTCCCCGACCGGGGTGGCGGCTCCGGCCCGGGGGGAGCGCCCGACATCCACAGCGCGCGGATCTCCTCGTCGGTCCGGGAGGAGCGGGTCGCGCCGCCATAGCGGATCTCGATCTCGGCCTGGTTCAGCTCCTCGCGTTCCTTGGCCTCCAGGATCCGCTCGTAGGTGTTCTTCGGGGTGACCAGCATGAGCAGCTTGACCAGCACCGGCAGGATCTCGATCACGGTGAACACCGCGATGAGCAGGTAGTGCGCGTTGCGCATGGAGGTGTTGGAGCCCGACAGGCGGTCCAGCGCCTCGATCCGGGCGAGCAGGCCGTCGGAGTCGCGCTGGCGGGCGTCGAAGGCGTCCCGCAGGGTCTTCTGCCGGGCGAGCTGGTCGTCGAGCCGTTCCTGCACGCGGGGCAGCTCCCGCTGGGCCTCGTCCACCCGGCGCTGGCGGCTGGCCGGGTCGTTGGCCCCGAGCCGCCGCTTGCGGTCCTCGATCTGCCCGTTGATCCTGGCGATCTGGCGGCGCGCCGCGTCGTAGGCCCGCTGCGCGGCGTCGGCCAGCGGGCCGCGCCCGGTGGGCTTGCACGGCCCGTAGAGCTGGCACTGCAGCTTGTCGTAGGCCTTGTCGGCGTCGGCCTGGGCCAGCCGGAGCTGGCTGCGCAGGCCGATGATGGTCGGGTCGGCCTCGGGGTTGGCGGGGGCGTCGCCGCCGGTGCTCACCGTCTTGCGCAGGGCGTCCCGCTGGGCGGTCAGCTCCCGGACCAGCTTGCCCACCGCGCCGTCGCGCTGTTCCTGCTCGAACCGGTCGGCGTCCTCCTGCTGGATCCGGGTGATCTCGGTGCGGATCTCCGGCTCGAAGATCCGCAGCACCAGCGGGGTGGAGATCACCAGCCCGAACAGCACCGCCAGCGCCAGCCGGGGCACCGCCGCCACCACGTTCTGCGCCCGGGAGCCGCGCTGGATGGAGGCCACCAGCCAGCGGTCGAGCAGCATGATGCCCAGCGCCCAGGCCACGCCGAAAAGGATCGCCAGCGGCGCGAACACCTTGACCGCGCTGTCCAGCGCGAACGCCATGGCGATGCCCGCGATCGAGCCGGTCAGCAGGATGGCGCTGCCGATGCCGAGGTATTTCGGACGGTCACCGGGTGCCTTTTCGAGCAGGTCCGCACGAGCGCCGGAAAGCCATACCAGAGGGTTTCTCACATACTCTCCCGTAATGTCGGCAGGCGGACCCGCGGGGCTCGGTCACGGGAGCGCCGGGCCGCATCCCGTCGGAGAGCAGGCGGCAGGATATCACCATAAAAGTCGATGCGAACCAGCATGCCGCAACGACCGATCTTGGATTGTGCCAAAATGCACAGAACGATCCATTCCCCGGCGATATGCTCAGCTCCGGTGCGCCATCGGGACGCCGGTGTTTCGGCCCCAACGGGAGACAATGGAACCGAAAGTCCGCTTCTCCGGACTCGCCCGGCCATCGGCGCCTCCCCTCTTCGCCGTCGATTTCCGCCCCGTCCGCGGTCCGCGTGGAAGGTGAGGGAGCGCCCTTGTCGCCGTACCAGCGAGATCCAGCCCCCTGCCCGGTCTGCTTCACGCCGCAGGACGCCGAGCCGCCCTGCGGCGAGTGCGGCTGGTCACCGCCGCCGCCCGGCACGCCCACGGCCGCCCACGAGGAACGGCTGCACGCCGCGCAGCGGATGTTCGACGCGACGGCCGCCGCCCGGCTCTCCCCGGTGGACGGCCGCGCCCTGCCGTACCTGCGCGGCGGCCCGCTCTCCGACGAGGAGTGGGCGCGGGCACGGCGCTGGGCCGCCGTCGACACCGCCAAGGCCGAGCAGGTGCGG
>DATADI010000455.1:0-4202 GCA_036258615.1 Thermomonospora sp.
CTCGCGCTGAGAACGACGCCGTGCCGAGCAGCGAGGACGACGACCCGTCCAGCCCCGGTACGACCACCGCCCGGGGGCCCTCGGACAGCACTGAGCGAGCCCCACAAGGCGACAGCGGGCTCGCGGACCCGGCGCCCCTCCCCACCGAACTCCAGGTCCACAGCGGCTCGTCAAGCCTCCACGCAGGCGTGCCCCTCCCCGCAGGTACGGCGTCACCTCTGCCCACGGGCCGAGACGAAGCCGCCACCGGCCCGGGAGCACCCTCACGCGGGTCGGACTCACCGGTCACCGAGCCGCAAGGCGAAGGCGCTACGGAGGTGAGGGCATCCTCTGGCACGGCTTCGGATGTCGGAGGTTCGTCGGTGGACTCTGCAGAGCCGGCCGTCGGTGCCGATGACTCCGGTGGCGAAGGTCGGGCCGTAGGGGGCGGTGCGGGCGAGCCGGTGGTCGTACCGGTGGAGCGGCGGACCGTCGCGGCGGCGGGTGTGGAGAAGGGCGCGCCGAGGGTTCCCGACCACGTCCGGGCGCTGGAACCCGAGGAGGCGACCCCGGACCCGCTGTTCGACCTGGAGCAGCGCAGGCGGGAGGCGGGGGCCGACAAGCTCTCCCCGTTCGGGCGGCCGGGGCAGCCGTTGGGCCGGGCGCATCCGTTCGTGTTCGGGTTCACCGCCGCGCTCGGGGTGATCTGCGCGTGGCTGCTGGTGCAGGCCGTGATCAACGCGCGGCAGGTGATCGTGCTGATCACGGTGTCGATGTTCCTGGCGGTGGGCCTCAACCCGGCGGTGGAGCGGCTGCAACGGGCCCGGCTGCCGCGCGGCGGGGCGGTCGCGGTGGTGTTCTTCGGGCTGGTGCTGGCGTTCGTCGGCGTGGGGTTCGCGGTGATCCCCCCGCTCACCGAGCAGATCACCAAATTCATCGACCATCTGCCCACGTACATCGAGGAACTCGGCAAGAACGAGCGGATCCAGGAGCTCGACCGCGAACACCAGGTCCTGCAGAAGGCCCAGGACGCGGTCACCAACCCGAACTTCGGGCAGTCGGCCATCGACGGCGTGGTCGGGGTCGGGCGCGTGCTGGTCGGCGGCATCTTCAGCACCCTCACGGTGCTGATCCTCACGCTGTACTTCCTGGGGTCGCTGCCCACCATCAAGACGTTCTTCTACCGTCTGGTGCCGCGGTCCCGCCGCGCCCGGGTGGCGCTGCTCGGCGACGAGATCCTGCTCCGCATCGGCGGCTACGTCGCCGGAACCATCACCGTGGCGTTCATCGCCGGGACGGTGGCGTACATCTTCCTGTCGTTCATGGGCGTCTCGTTCGCGCTGCCGCTGGCCCTGTTCGTCGGCATCACCGCGCTGATCCCGCTGGTGGGCGCGACGATCGGCGCGATCCTGGCGTGCACCGTCGCGTTCTTCGACGGGACGTTCACCGGCATCGCCTGCGTCATCTTCTTCCTCGTCTACCAGCAGATCGAGAACTACCTCATCCACCCGCGCGTCATGAAGCGCGCCGTGGACGTCCAGCCCGCCGTGACCATCATCGCCGCCCTCATCGGCGGCACCCTCCTGGGCATCGTCGGCGCTCTCCTGGCCATCCCCACCGCCGCCGCGCTGGCCCTCATCATCCGCGAGGTCGTCGTCCCCCGCCAGGACACCCTCTGACCCTGCGTACGTCCAACCCCGGCCGTTGGAGAGACGCGTCCGAACGCCCGCCCGGCGAGGCTCAGCGGAGGGTGCGGGTGAGGGCCGAGGTGAACTCGGCGACGGCCTGGTTGAAGAGGTCGGGTTGTTCGACGGCGGAGAGGTGGCCGGCGGCGGGGATCTCCAGGAGTTCGGCGTTCGGGAGGGCGTCGGCGATGGCGCGGGCGTCGCTGACGGGGGACAGTTCGTCCTCCGTGCCGACGAGGACGAGTGCGGGGGCGCGGGTCTGGCGGAGGGTGTCGAACGAGTCGGGGCGTGCGGCCATGGCCCGCTGGGCCCAGGCGGCGGCGCGGGCCGGGGCGGACTGGACGAGGCCGCGCACACGGCCGTACACCAGGGCACGGCGGCGCATGGTGGTGGGCCCGACCAGCAGGGGGAGCACCTCGTCGACGAGGACGCGGGGGCTGCCGTCGGTCTCCAGGCGTTCGGCCTGGCGGAGCCTGGTCCGGCGGACCTGCTCGGGGTCGGCGCTCGCCTTGGTGTCCGCCAGGACGAGGCCGAGGACCCGGTCGGGGTGCCTGCGGCACAGCGCCATGGCGACGTACCCGCCCATGGACAGGCCGCCGATGACGGCGCGGTCGATGCCGGAACGGCGCAGCAGCCGGGCCACGTCGTCCGCCATGACGTCCACCGAGGGTTCGTCGTCGCCGAGCAGGGAGCCGCCGAAGCCGCGCAGGTCGGGCGTGACCACGCGGAAGCGGTCCGCCAGGGCCTCGCGCTGCGCCAGCCACATCGCCGACGACAGGGGGAACGCGTGCAACAGCACGAGCGGTGTGCCCCCGCCGACATCCCTGGCATAGAGCTGCACGGTCATCGGGGGGCTCCCGGCGTGCCCGGCCACTGATCCAACACGGCGCGCATCCCTCCCGCTCGACGGTTCCCTGACCGTCGCGTCTGCGACGGTTAGGTCATCGTCACCCCGGATCGGCCGGACCCGAAAGGAGTGGCCGTGTTCGGACGCGGGGGTTTAGCCGGCGGGCCACTCGGTGGGCAGCGGATACGCCTCGGGGGCGACGCGCCGGACGATCTCGTTCAGCGCGATCCGCACGTACGGCTCACCCACCCACAGGTGCTTGGCGCCGTCCACCGCGACGATGTCGGCCTGGGGGATCCGCCCGAACCGCTCCCGCGCCTCGGGGGGCCGCAGGTAGTCGTCGTGCTCGGGCACCAGGACCGTCACCGGACGCCCGTCGGCGCCCCACGCGTCCAGATCGGCGTCCGTGGCCCGGTGCAGGGGCGGGCTGAGCAGGATGAGCCCCGTGACGACCGGATCGCGTCCCCACTTCAACGCCAGCTCGGTCCCGAACGACCAGCCGAGCAGCCACGGATGCGGCAGGTCGTGGAACTCCGCGTACTCCAGTGCCGCCGCGACGTCGTACCGCTCGCCCTCCCCCTCCTCGAACGTCCCCTGGCTCACCCCACGCTCGGAACGCGTGCCCCGGGTGTTGAACCGCAGCACCGCGAGCCCCGCGAGCGCGGGCAGCCGGTACGCGGCCTTCCGCATGACATGGCTGTCCATCATCCCGCCGTGCGTCGGCAGGGGATGCAGGCACACCAGCGTGGCCACCGGCTCCCGGTCCTCGGGGACCGCCAGCTCCCCCACCAGTTCCAGCCCGTCGGCGGTGTGCAACGTGATGTCCTCACGCCTGGCGGGCAGCACCGTGCTCGCCCTGATCTCCCCCATCACCCTCCTCAGATCCGCCCCTCACCGTAACGCCCGCCCGCCCCGTCCACCGCGCCCCCACCGGCACCCGGGTCAGTAGCGGGGCGCGTTGCGGGAGCGGGTCACCTTGGGCCCTCGGCGGTGCCGGGACGCCCAGCAGGGGCGGTGCCAGTGGCGGCGGTCGTCGGGCCCGCCACGGTCGGCCGGCCAGGCGACGACGTGGCCCACGCCGGGTGCGATCTCGTGGTCGCACCCGGGGCAGCGGTACGCCTTGGTGGCGTTGGCCGGGGCGACTACCCGGACGACCCACTCGCCGTCGGGGCCCTCCTCACGGTTCTCGAGCCCGGACGCCCAGGAACCCCCGGACGGCCGGCCGTCCGTCGCGGGGCGGCGATTGTTCCTGCGGGGGCTCATGCCGATCAGCCTACGACCAGCCCCCTTGTCGCCGGACCTGTCCGCCCACGCCAGGACGCCACTGTGAACAGGAGCACTCTGCCTCCGAGCACCCCACACATCAGGCGCCCTGACCCGGGAGCCTGAGGGCACGAGCAAACACCGGCGGACCAGCCGCACTCCACGTATGAACGCCTCGTTCAAACGCCTCGTTCACAGGCGTGGCGAACCGGGGCGGGACAACGAAGGAGTTCACTGGCAGAGCACGCGGACCCAGGGTCTGGGCACACCGGCCACAGGCGTCCAGAGCCGGGAGCCAGGTGGCACGACGGCGCCGGCGGACTTGGGAGCTGGGCGCACCGACCATCAGGCGTGCCAAGTCAGGGCCGGATGACACAAGGGGACGCTGGCGGAACAGGCGCGCTCTGCGTTCGAGCACACCGGCCATC
>DATADI010000456.1:0-9356 GCA_036258615.1 Thermomonospora sp.
CACGTGGGCGTGGAAGACGAACGACCAGCCGAACCGCTCGGCCTCGGTGACGTACCCGGTGTCCTTGACGAACGCGGCGAACTGCCGGTTCGCCACCGCGTACCGGTCGATGAGGAAGGGGGACAGCCGCACGGTGCGGACCGGGCCCTCACCGTCCTGCGGGAAGGCGTCGGGGTCGGCGCCGCCCATCCGGAACTCGCCGCCCGGGATCGCCGCCATGCCCCTGGCGACCTCCTGCGGCGTCCGTTCGGGGATCGCGAAGTCGACGGCGGGGGCCCGGCGGGGAACGCCCAGCGAGAGCGTGGGGGCGCAGCAGGCGGCGTGTTCGTGGTCAGCCAAGGCGCTCCACCGTCACCGGGACCCCGTTGAAGACCGCGTTGCCCGACAGCGGGTCGATCTCCTGCTCGTCGGTGATCGCGTTGGCGTTGACGCCCGCGTGCTCGCGCGCCACGCCCGCGCGGGTGCCGGGCCGGTCGTGCCCCCACCCGTGCGGCAGGCTCACCACCCCCGCCATCAGGGTGTCGGTCGGCTCGGCCACGGCGTCGATCGTACCGGCCCGGGAGGTGACCCGGACGCGGTCACCGGCGGCGACGCCCAGCCGGTCGGCGTCGGCCGGGTGGAGCTGGAGGGTGCAGCGGTTGGAGCCGCCGACCAGTTCGGGCACGTTGTGCAGCCAGCTGTTGTTGGAGCGCAGGTGCCGCCGCCCGATCAGCGTCAGGCCCTCGGGGGCGGGCGCGCCGAGGCCCGCGCGGAGCCGGTCGGCGTCGGCGGCGAACGCCGGGGGGCACAGCTCCACCAGCCCGGAGGCCGTGCACAGCACCTCGTCGAGCCGGGGCTCCAGCGGCCCGAGGTCCACGCCGTGCGGGTGCTCGTCGCGGAGCCGGGCGAGCGTGAGGCCCTCGGGGTCGGCCCCGAACCCCTCCCCGTACGGGCCGAGCCGCAGCATCATGTCCAGGCGCAGCTCGGCGCCCCTGCCGTTCAGCGCCTTGCGCAGCTCCTCCGGCTCGCGGCCGTGCACCGGGGAGCCGGGCATCGTGACCGCCTTGGCCAGCGTCGCGCCCACGATCATCTCGTCCAGCGCGGCGGGGTCGGCGTCGCCGGACCCGGAGGCGATCAGCGCGAGCCGGGCCAGGATCTCCGCCTCGCTCGGGCGGCCCTCCGGCAGCGCCACGACCGGCGCGGAGTACCGGGCGTAGTTGCGCACGGTGAACGACAGCAGCGACACGTCGTAGTGCGGGGTCTGCGCAGGGCGCGGCGGCGGCAGCACCACGTGCGCGTGCCGGGTCGTCTCGTTCAGGTACGGGTCGACGCTGACCATGAAGTCCAGCCCCGCCAGGGCCTCGTCCAGCCGCTCGGCGCCGGGCGCGGACAGCGCCGGGTTGCCGCCGATGGTGACCAGCGCCCGGATCCGCCCGTCGCCGGGCGTGGTGATCTCGTCGGCCAGCGTGGCGACCGGGAACTCCCCGAACACCTCCGGCAGGTCGCGGACCCGGCTGCGCCACCGCCCGGTGGTGAACGGGTGCTTGCGGCGGTACACCGGCAGGTGCGCCGCGCGGGGGAACATCGCGCCGCCGGGCCGGTCGAGGTTGCCGGTCAGGACGTTCAGCACGTCGATCAGCCAGCTGTTCAGCGTGCCGAACGCCTGCGTGCAGGTGCCGATCCGCCCGTACACGGCGGCGCGCTCGGCGGCGGCCAGCTCCCGGGCCATCCGGCGGATCTGCAGCGGCCGGATCCCGGTGACGCGGGTGACCAGCTCGGGAGTGAAGTCCACCGCCAGCGCCCGCAGGTCGTCCAGCCCGTGCACCCGGCCCGCCAGGTCGCCCAGGTCCACCAGGTCCTCGGCGAACAGCGTGTGGACCAGCGCGAACAGCAGGTACGCGTCGGCGCCGGGGCGGATCGGCACGTGCTGGTCGGCCAGCCGGGCGGTCCGGGTGCGGCGCGGGTCGACCACGGTGACCTTGCCGCCCCGGGCGCTGATGGCCCGCAGCCGCCCGGGGAAGTCCGGCGCGGAGCACAGGCTGCCGTTGGACTCCAGGGGGTTGGCCCCGAGCATCAGCAGGTGGTCGGTGCGGTCGAGGTCGGGCACCGGGATGGCCACCGGGTCGCCGAACATGTAGCCCGCGCTCACATGCTTGGGCATCTGGTCGGCGGTGCTGGCCGAGTACACGTTGCGGGTGCCCAGCGCCTTGATCAGCGCCCCGCCGTACAGCGGCCCGGCGATCGAGTGGGCGGTCGGGTTGCCGACGTACACGGCGACGGCGTCCTTGCCGTGGCGCTCCACCACGTCGCGCAGGCCCCGCGCGACCTCGGCGAACGCCTCGTCCCAGCCGGCGTCGACGTGGCCGCCGGGGCCGCGCAGCAGCGGCCCGTGCAGGCGGTCGGGGTCGCCGTCGAGCCGGCCGAGCGTCGCGCCCTTGGGGCAGAGGTATCCACGGCTGAACGGATCGAGGGTGTCGCCCCGTACGCCCGTCACCCGGTCGTCGTCGTCCAGGGTCAGCTCGAGCCCGCAGAGGGCCTCGCACAGGGGGCAGGTCCGGTACGCCGTGCGGCTCATGGCACGCTCCTTTAGGTACGGGAACATACCAATCATGGCCCCGCGCACCGTCGGTGCGCCATGACCCCCCGGGGAAAGCGCGCTGGGGATGTCCCTAGCGTTCCCTCACCCGCTCCTCACGGATCCCGAAGCGCTCGATGTACGGGGCGAGGGCGCGGCGGCGTTCCTCCAGTTCCAGCCCGATGTCGGCCAGCCGGTAGTCCACGCGGCCGTGCCTGCCCCGGGGGTGCTCGGCCATGAACGCCTCCATCGCGGCGCGGGTGTCGTCGGTGAAGGGCTGCCCGGCGACCTCGTAGATGCGTTCGACCATGGCGATGTCGTCGGCCATGAACTCGTCGAACAGCACGTCGATCGACTGTTCCTTGGGCACCAGGTCGCGGTCGCGCAGGCAGCGCTCCATGTAGGCCGCCGCGCGTTCCTTCCAGTAGGCGCCGATGGCGTGCGGGTCGACCGGGGAGGTCGTCATCCGCAGCGCGTACGCGAGCATCGTGGTCAGCGACGCGGTGACCGCCACCGGGTCGCGGTGGGTGATGACCACCGTCGCGTCGGGGAACACGTGCATCAGCGGGCCGAGCTGCTCCAGGTGCTGCGGGGCCTTCAGCACCCACCGTCCGCCGCCGCGCTGCCACTGGATGGCCTTGAGGGCCGTGCGCAGGTACTCGTACGCGAACGTCTGGTCGGTGCCGAGGTACCAGTCCCGGTAGGACGGCAGCATCGCCTGGATCTCCAGGTGCGTGGACGCGAACGTCAGCGCCAGCAGGCCGCCCTCCTCGTGGGAGTGCGTGGGCGTCAGGTCGAACATCCGCTTGAGGTACGGCAGCGAGGTGTGGATCAGGTGCAGGGAGCCCGCGACCCGCTCGACCCGCCCCTCGATGGTGCCCTCCTCGCCGGGCGGCGGGACGGGCTCGCACGCCTCCCAGTAGGGCAGCGGGCGCAGCGCCGGGTCGGCCGACAGCAGGTTGTGCAGGTGCGTGGTGCCGGTCCGGGGCAGGCCCGCGATGACGATCGGCCGCTCGATCCGCTCGTCGTGGATCTCCGGATGCCGGGTGAGCAGGTCCTGCAGCCGGAGCCGCTGGGTGAGCTGGGCGACCATCTGGACGTGCCAGACGACCTTGCCGTGCTCGGCGAGCCCGGCCTCCTCCCGCAGCGACCGGCACAGGATCTCCAGCGGCTCGCGGAACGCGTCGTCGCCGAAGTCCTCCAGCCGCCGTCCCTCGGCCTCGGTCCGCTGGACGGCCGCCGCCATCAGCGCCTCGGGCTCCAGCGGGCAGGCGGGGGCGAGCGCGGTCATCCCGGCGAGCAGTTCCCGCGCCTCCTCGGGGAACCTCGGCTCGGCCAGGTCGTCGATGTGCACGTCTGCGGGCCTCATGTCACCTCGTATCCCAGGAGCCGGCGGGGTGGTTGGCACGCTATCCAACAGGCCGGAATGTGCTACTGATCACCGCGACAAGGCGCACGTGCGTTCCTGTTCGAATTGGACAAAGTTGATCGACCTGTTAAGTAGAAAAAGGCCCGGAACAGGCCAGCGAAAAGCCCGTTTTCCGGGATACGGTTGAGGACAAGGGAGTTCAGCCGCCTGCCGGGAGTGGTCATGGAGGCGTGGATCGTCTGGTTGGTCGTGGCCGCGGTGCTGGGCGTCGCCGAACTGCTCACCCTGACCCTCGCGCTCGGCCTGCTGTCGGTCGCCGCGCTGGCCGCCGCCGGGACGGCCGCCGTCGGGCTGCCCCCCGTGGCGCAGGCGGTGGTCTTCGTCGCCGCCTCCGCCGCCGGGCTGGTCCTCGTCCGGCCGTACGCCCAGCGGCAGCTGAGCCGGCCCCCGGCGCTGCGCAGCGGCACCGCCGCGCTGATCGGCCGGGAGGGCCTCGCGCTGACCGAGGTGTCCAAGCACGCCGGGCGGGTGCGCATCGGCGGCGAGGAGTGGACGGCCCGCCCCTACGACCCCGACCTGGTCATCCCCGCGGGCGCCGAGGTGGACGTGCTCGGCATCGAGGGGGTCACCGCACTCGTCTATCCGAGGGAGTGAACGTGGCCGAACTGATCGCGGCGCTCGTCGCCGCCCTGCTGGTGATCATCGTGGTGACGCGGACGGTGCGCATCGTGCCGCAGGCGCGGGCGGGCAACGTCGAACGCCTCGGCCGCTACCTGCGCACGCTGGAGGCGGGCCTGAACTTCGTCATCCCGTTCGTGGACCGGGTCCGGCCGCTGATCGACCTGCGCGAGCAGGTGGTCTCGTTCAAGCCCCAGCCCGTCATCACCGAGGACAACCTGGTCGTCCACATCGACACGGTGCAGTACTTCCAGGTCACCGACCCGCGCGCGGCCCAGTACGAGATCGCCGACTACATCCAGGCGATCGAGCAGCTCACCATCACCACGCTGCGGAACGTCATCGGCAGCATGGACCTGGAGGGCACCCTCACCTCCCGCGAGAAGATCAGCACCCAGCTCCGCGCGGTGCTGGACGAGGCGTCCGGCAAGTGGGGGGTCCGCGTCAACCGGGTGGAGATCAAGGCCATCGACCCGCCGCCCACCATCAAGGAGGCGATGGAGAAGCAGATGCGGGCCGAGCGGGACAAGCGGGCGGCGATCCTCACCGCCGAGGGCACCCGGCAGTCGGCGATCCTCACCGCCGAGGGCGAGAAGCAGAGCGCCATCCTGCGGGCCGAGGGCGCCAAGACCGCCGCGATCCTGGAGGCCGAGGGCCAGTCGGAGGCCATCGCCCGGGTCTTCAACGCCATCCACCGGCACGACGCCGACCCCAAGCTGCTGGCCTACCAGTACCTCCAGATGCTCCCGCAGCTCGCGCAGGGCAAGGGCAGCACGTTCTTCGTCATCCCCAGCGAGGTCACCGGGGCGCTCCAGGCGGTGAGCAAGGCGTTCGGGGGCTCGATCGAGGAGGCCGTCGCGCGGCCCGCGGGCGACTCCGCCGACTCCTCCGAGACCGCCGAGACCGCGTCCGGCGAGGAGGGCGGCACGCCCGCGCTGACGGCGGGCACCCCGCCGGCCGACGCGGTGCCCGAGCGTTCCCCGGCGGAGGACGCGGCGCGGTTGTCACCCCCGTCACAAGATCGCTGAGCGTTTTTCGCGGCTCCGGCGCTAGCCCGGCGGGCGGGCACCCGGCTAGCGTCACGACGCTCGCGCGCCGGGGCGGCGAGCCCGGGGGCGGCGGGGCGCCCTCGCGGCGGGCGCGCCCCCGACCGCAGGAAGGACTCCGCTGGTGACGATCTCGCGTGGACTGCGCCGGGGCCTCTGCCTGCTCGGCGCGCTGGCGCTGGGCGCGGGCCTGGTCCCCGGCGTCGCGGCGGCCTCGGCGCCCGCCTCCCGGCCCGCCGACAACGGGGCGCGGATCATCGCCGAACGCCGGGTGAACGCCTCCACCCTGGAGCTGACCATGCGGTCGCCCGCGGTGGGCGGGCACGTCAGGGCCCTGGTGCTGACCCCCAGGGGCTGGCGGCGCGACGCCCGCACCACCTGGCCGACCATCTACCTGTACGGCGGCGGAGGCGGCGACGACCACACCACGTGGATCCGCGAGACCGGGCTGGCCGGGGTCGCCGCGCGATGGAACGTTCTCGTGGTGCTGCCGTTCGCCGCGGTGGACGGCGGTTACGTCGACCACTTCAACTACGGCAGGCGCGGCCGTCCCGCCTGGGAGACCCACCACACGCTGGAGATCCGCCAGCTCGTCGAGCGGAACCTGCGGGCGGGCACCCGCCGGGCGGTGTTCGGGGTGTCGGCCGGGGGGCTCGGCTCGATGGCGTACGCGGGACGCCACCCCGGCATGTTCCGGTACGTCGCCTCGTTCAGCAGCACCCTGCACATCCGCAAGCCCGGGGTCCCGCAGATCCTCATGGCGCTGGGGGCCGCCGCCACCGGCAAGGACCCGTACCGGGTCTGGGGCGTCCCGGCCCTGCACGACGCGAACTGGAAGGCCCACGACCCGTACGAGCTGGCTCCCCGGCTGCGCGGCACCGGCCTGTACGTCTCGTCCGGGACGACCGGCGAGCCGGGCCCGCTGGACCCCAAGGACCTCGACCTGCGCAACCGGCTGCGGATGCGGCTGCTCGGCGGGTTCAGCGAGCAGGTCACCGGCGACACGACCCGGTCGTTCGTCGCCCGCCTCCGCGCGCTGGGCATCCCGGTGACCGCGCACCTGTACGGGAACGGCTGGCACACCTGGGCGTACTGGGACCGGGAGATGCGCCGCGCCTGGCCCTTGGCGATGAAGGCGATCGGCGCGCACCGCGTCCCCTGAGCGGTGTGCGTCGCCCAGGTGGTTTCCGCCGAACCGTGGGTATTGTCTTAGACATCGCATATCCAGAATGGCGAAGAAAAGGAGTGCGCGATGTCCTTCCTGACCTACCCACCTCCCCGGTACGGCGGCAAGACCGGGCAGGTGAGCGCCCGCTTCCGCCCCGCCGACGCCGAACCGGACCTCGTCTCGGGCGGGGCGGACGCCGGGGTGACCGGCGCGAGCGAACGGCAGCGCACCCACTACCTGGCGACCGGGGCCTCCACCGCCGGCGAGTTCGGCCTGTACCGGATCGAGATGCCGCCGCGCGGCCGGGGCCCCGAGACGCACTTCCACCGGGGGATCTCGGAGTCCTTCTACGTCCTCAGCGGCACCCTGCGCCTCTACGACGGTGAGCGCTGGATCGACGCGGTGCCGGGCGAGTTCCTCTACGTCCCCGTCGGAGGGCTGCACGCCTTCCACAACGCCTCCGACGAGCCGACCTCGTTCCTGCTGCTGTTCACGCCGGGCGCACCGCGCGAGGGGTACTTCGAGGGCATCGCCGGGCTCGCCGACATGACCGAGGAGGAACGGCAGGAGTTCTTCCTCTACCACGACAACCACTGGGTCTAGCGGCCACGCGAAGGGCCGGGCCGCGCGCGACGGCCCGGCCCCGTCCCGCCTCAGCGGACGATGTCGGCGATCGTGGTGACGGCCAGGTCCAGTTCGGCCTCGTCGTTGTAGTAGTGCGGCGACAGCCGGACCCGCAGCGGCGGCCGGACACCCGCGTCGTACCGGTAGGTCTGCTCGGCGACCCGCGCGTTGATCCGGCGGGGCGCGGCGGCCAGCCGGGCGACGATCTCCGGCGCGGGCACGGTGACGTGGGTGAACGTGACGATGCCGCTCCGCCGCAGGCCCCGGTCGTGCACGGTGACGCCGGGCAGCTCCGCCAGCGCCGCGCGCAGCCGGGCGGCCAGCGCCGTCACCCGCTCCTCGATCGCCGCCGGGCCCAGCTCCAGGGCGTACGACGCGGCGGCGGCCAGGCCGAGCTGCCCGGCGGTGAACCGTTCCCAGTTCTCGAACCGGCGGGCGTCCGGGCGCAGCTCGTAGGAGTCCGGACCGGTCCAGTCGGCCGCCCGCAGGTCCGCGAACGGGGGCTCCAGCTCACCGATGACCTCGCGTCGCACGTACAGGAAGCCGGTGCCGCGCGGGCCCCGCAGGAACTTGCGGCCGGTGGCCGACAGCATGTCGCAGCCGATCTCCGTGACGTCCACGGCGAGCTGCCCCACCGACTGGCAGGCGTCCACCAGGTACAGCGCGCCCGCCTCCCGCGCCAGCTTGCCGACCTCGGCCACCGGGTTGACCAGGCCGTCGTGCGTGGGCACGTGGTTGATGGCGACCAGCCGTACGCCGCCCGCGGCCAGCATCCGCTCCAGGGCGTCCAGGGAGATCTGCCCGTGCTCGTCGTCGGGCACCACCTCCACGACCGCGCCGTGCCGTTCGGCGGCCAGCAGGAACCCCAGCGCGTTGCTGGCGTACTCGCTGGTCGTGGTGAGGATCCGGTCGCCCTCGCGGAAGCGGATGGAATGGAACGCCATGTCCCAGGCCCGGGTCGCGTTCTCCACGTACGCGATCTCGTCGGCGTGTGCCCCGACGAGCGCCGCGAGGGTCTCGTAGGAGGCCGTGAGCGCGTCCGCCGCCGCGTCGGCCGCCTCGTACCCGCCGATCCGGCGCTCCCGTTCCAGGTGCGCCACCACCGTGTCGTGCACGACGGCGGGCGGGAGCGCGGCGCCCGCGTTGTTGAGGTGGGCGACGTCCCGGCAGCCCGGCGTCTCGGCCCTGATGCGGCCCAGGTCCACGAGGGGTCTCCTTCCTGCGAGGGGTGGGGTCACCACCCCGGCCGAGTGTGCCCTACCGGCCGTTCCGGGCGACGGGACGCACCCTTCTCGACACGGACGGTCATCGACTAACTACGTGAGGTCGCCCGGCGCCGGTCCGGCCGCCGGGAGGAACTCAAGGAGGGTGCATGTCAGGTGGCCTGTTCCGAGCACTGGCGGCGGGGCTGTCCGTGGTCGCGGTGGGCGCGGCGACCCCGGCCGCGGCCTCGCCACCGCCGCCGCCGGCCGAGTGGGTGGTGCTCGGCGACTCCTTCTCGGCGGGCGCCGTCGCCGCCGCGAGCAGCCGTCCGGGCGGCATGCGGGGCGACGAGCCGTACTTCCTGGACGGCCGGATGGGGGCCGGGACGCGCAGCGGCTGCGACCGGACGGACCGGTCCTGGCCGTACCTGGTGAACAAGGTCCTGGGGCGGCCGGGTGAGAAGAAGGTCATCCTGAAGGCCAATGTGAGCTGCGGTAACGCCCTGATCGACCATGTGGTGCTGGAGCCGCAGACCCCGCAGGGGCAGAACATCGTCGGGTGGTCCAAGCCGAAGCACCCGTACTTCCCGGCGGACCCGGACGCCAACCCCAGGACGATGCGGTTCCCCCGGCTGAAGGCCCCGCAGATCAGCGCCGTGAAGCCCAGCACCAAACTGGTCACCGTGGGGGTGGGCGCGGCCGACATCGGGTTGAC
>DATADI010000457.1:0-6271 GCA_036258615.1 Thermomonospora sp.
GGTGTCGAACTCGTCGGCCCCATAGCCGAGGCCAGGGGCGCCCAGGGCGTCGTCATGGACAACCGTGTCCCCGCCGTGTGCCACGGCCTGCTCCCGCGCCAACGCTCGGCGAGCCATCGCGCCTCCGCTCGCGCCTGCCCCCGGTCGGCGCGGTCATCTGACTTGTCTGCCTGTGTGGACGATCGGCTCGGCTGGGGCCGTTTCCGGGCCGGTTCAGCCTAACCCCGGCCCAGCCTAACCACGGAAGTCAATTGTTCCAGCGCGCCACGGTGCGGCACACCCCCGGCACGCGGTTGTGGACAACCGTTCCACTGTGCTCCGGAACAGCGAAGATGACCGAACGGTGACGATTCGGTACCCCGGTCCGAAACCGCCCCGCCTCCGAACGGAAAGTCAATTGCCCAGGTCAGACGTTGAATCGGAACTCGACAACGTCACCGTCGCGCATCACGTAGTCCTTGCCCTCCATCCGGACCCGCCCGGCGGTCCGGGCGGCGGCCATGGACCCGGCCTCGATGAGGTCGTCGTAGGACACCACCTCGGCCTTGATGAATCCGCGCTGGAAGTCGCTGTGGATGACCCCGGCGGCCTCGGGGGCGGTGGCGCCCTTGCGGATCGTCCAGGCGCGGGCCTCCTTGGGCCCGGCGGTCAGGTAGGTCTGCAGCCCGAGGGTGTCGAATCCCACCCGCACCAGCTGCGCCAGGCCGGACTCCTGCTGGCCCATGCCCTGCAGCAGCTCCAGCGCCTCCTCGTCGGGCAGCTCGATCAGCTCCTGCTCGATCTTGGCGTCCAGGAAGATGGCCTCGGCGGGGGCCACCAGCGCGCTGAGCCGTCCGCGCAGCGCCTCGTCGGTCAGCTCGTCCTCGTCGAGGTTGAACACGTACAGGAAGGGCTTGGCGGTCAGCAGCTGCAGCTCGCGCAGCAGCGCCAGGTCGATGCCCGCCGGCTCGGCGCCCGCGAACAGGGTGGTGCCGCCGTCCAGGACCTTCTGGGCGGCGCGCACGGCGTCGACCACCGCGAGCCCGTCGCGGTCCTTCTTGGTCTTCGCCTCCTTCTCCAGGCGCGGCAGGGCCTTCTCGATGGTCTGCAGGTCGGCGAGGATCAGCTCGGTGTTGATCGTCTCGATGTCCCGCAGCGGCTCGACGGCGCCGTCCACGTGGGTCACGTCGGGGTCGTCGAACACCCGGATGACCTGGCAGATCGCGTTGGTCTCACGGATGTTGGCGAGGAACTTGTTGCCCAGCCCCTGGCCCTCGTAGGCGCCGCGCACGATGCCCGCGATGTCCACGAACTCCATGGTCGCGGGCAGGATCTTCGCCGAACCGAAGATCCGGGCGAGCTCCTCCAGCCGCGGGTCGGGCACGCCGACCACGCCCACGTTGGGCTCGATGGTGGCGAACGGGTAGTTCGCGGCCAGCGCGTCGTTCTTGGTCAGCGCGTTGAAGAGCGTGGACTTGCCGACGTTGGGCAGCCCGACGATTCCGATGGAGAGACTCACGCCACGCGAGTCTATTGGCTGTCCGTGAACGCCCCGTCCGCGCACCCGGTCAGGACTTCACGCGGCCCAGGAATTCGGCCATGTGCCGGAACGCCGCCTTCCCCTCGGGGATGAAGTCGGAGAACACCGGCCAGACGTGCACCAGCCCGTCCCATTCCTGGTGGACGACGTCGACCCCGGCGGCGCGCGCCCGGGACGCCAGGTCCCGCACGTCGTCGCGGAGGATCTCCGAGCCGCTGGCCAGGAGCATCATCGGCGGCAGCCCCGACAGGTCGCCCCGCAGCGGCGCGAACAGCGGGTCGTTCTCCTCCTTGTCCTGGCAGTAGCGCCGTCCGAGCCAGGCGAGCTTGGCCGCGGGGATGAGGTCGTCGGTGCGCCGGTTCAGGGTGTGGGACTCGGCCGAGCACAGCAGGTCCACCCACGGTGACAGGAGTATGGCGGCGCTGGGCAGGGGCCGGTCGTGCTCCTTGAGCGCCAGCAGCAGCGAGAGCGTCAGGTGCCCTCCGGCGGAGTCGCCCCCGACGACGATGTCCTCCGCGCGGTAGCCGCGCTTGAGCAGGAAGTCGTACGCCTCGACGGCGTCGGCGAGCGCGTCGGCGGGCGTGTGCTCGGGGACGAGCCGGTAGTCGAGCGCGAGGACGGGGCGGCCGGTGGCGGCCGACAGGCGCCAGTTGAACGGCCGGTAGAGGCGGGGGCTGCCGAAGAAGTAGCCGCCGCCGTGCAGGTAGAGGAAGACCTTGCGCTCGTCGGGGACCCCGGCGCGCACCCACTCGCTGCCGCCGGGACGGCCGAGGTCCTCCGGGCTCACCACGACGCCCCGGGGCATCGGCTGGGCCCGGCCGAGCAGGTCGGTGGCCCGCTGGATGAGGACCAGTCCCGCGTCGCTGTCGGGCCCGAACCGCCAGGCCGACTTGCCGAAGACGCGGATGAACCGGCCCGTGACGCGGGCGCTCAGCGTGGGCCGGTCGCCGGGTTCGAGCGCGAGCGCCTGCGCGACGCGGTGCCGGGGGGACGTGGTCGGCATCGCCGCCTCCTGCGTGTCCAGCCTGCGGCGGGACGTCCGTCCGGTTCCGAACGCCCGGTACGCGCCGCTTAGTGAACGTTGAGTCTAATTGCCGGAGGGGGATGTGTCTCGGCGCGTCGCGTCGGCTCGGTCACGACGCGGTGTCACGATTCCGTCATGGATCTCGCGCTGCTGCTGGGCCTGGCCCTGGGCGTCGGCCTGGGCGGGGTGGCCGGGTACGCGCTGGCCACCACCCGCCAGGCGGCGCTGATCGCCCGCGCCCGCGCGGCCGAGGAGCAGGTCGCCTACGTGGAGGACCGCCTGGCCGGGCACTTCGAGGCCCTGTCGGCCAAGGCGCTGGACGCCAGCAACCAGCGGTTCCTGGAGCTGGCCGACACCAGGCTGAAGGCGGCCGGGGCCGAGGCGGCGGGCGAGCTGGAGCGGCGGCAGCAGGCCGTCGAGCACCTGGTCGCCCCGCTCCGCGAGACCCTCGCCAAGGTCGAGGAGCAGCTGCGGGAGGTCGAGACCGGGCGGCGCGAGTCGCACGCGATGCTGGCCCGGCAGGTCGAGTTCGTCCGGCGCAGCTCCGAGGAGCTGCGCGCCGAGACCCAGACGCTGGTGCGGGCGCTGCAGCGGCCCGACGCGCGGGGCCGCTGGGGCGAGCTGCAGCTCCGCCGGGTGGTGGAGCTGGCCGGGATGACGCGGCACTGCGACTTCGACGAGCAGGCCACCGCCCACACCGACGACGGGTCCGTACGGCCCGACATGGTGGTGCGGCTGGCGGGCGACAAGACCGTCGTCGTGGACTCCAAGGTCCCCCTGGCCGCCTACCTGGAGGCCGCCGCGTCCGACGACCCGGCGGTGCGGGCCGCGCGGCTGGACGCCCACGCCCGGCACCTGCGCGACCACGTCGACCGGCTGGCCTCCAAGGCGTACTGGCAGGCGTTCCCCTCCTCCCCCGAGTTCGTCGTGCTGTTCATCCCCGGCGAGGCGTTCCTGGCCCCCGCCCTCGACCGCTCCCCCGAGCTGCTGGAGTACGCGATCAGCCGGCGCGTACACATCGCCACCCCCACCACGCTGGTGTCGATGCTGCGCACGGCGGCGTACGCCTGGCAGCAGGCGGCGCTGTCCCGTAACGCGCGGGCGGTGTTCGAGCTGGGCCGCGAGGTGTACGAGCGGCTCGGCACGATGGGCGGCCACATGGACGAGCTGGGGCGTTCGCTGACCCAGGCGGTGCGCTCCTACAACCGGACGGTCGGGTCGCTGGAGAGCCGGGTGCTGGTGAGCGCCCGCAGGCTCAACGACCTGGGCGTGGTGAACGGCTCCCTGGACGCGCCGCAGCCGGTGACCGAGACCCCCCGGGCCGCCTCGGCGGCGGAGCTGACCCGGCGTTCCGCCGGCCCGGACCGCCCGGAGGCGCGGCCGGGCACCGAAACGGTAGGTTTCGCGGAACAGGTCGTCCCCGGCGCGCGCGTCCCGGCGGAGGACGCGGCGGCCCGTGACGGCGGGGCCCGTCCCGCGGAGCGCCCGAGCGAGGAGGACCTGCGATGACCGTTACGGCAGCGCGCGAGCCGTCCAAGAACTCCGCGCCGGCGACCTCGGAGGGGCCAGTGTCACGACGGGCCGGCCGCCGCTCGGCGACCACGGTGACCGGCCGGGGCGGTGTCGTCATCCTGTTCGCCGTGGGCCTGCTGGGGGCGCTGGCCGCCCGCTGGCTGGACCTCGGCGTGGCGGCCGGGCTGGGGTTCGTGGCGGGCTGCGCGCTGGCCGCGCTGACGACCCGCCCGGCGGACCTGCTGACGCTGTCGGTGTGCCCGCCGCTGGTGTTCCTGGTGGTGACCGTGGTCGCCGAGGTGCTCACCTCGTTCGGCGCGGACTCGCTGGCCCGGGAGGTGCTGGTCGGGCTGGCCACGACGCTGGCGACCACCGCGCCGTGGCTGTTCCTGGGGACCGTGCTGGTCGTGGTGATCGCCATCCCCCGGGGGCTGCCGGCGACCGTACGGGATCTGCGGACCCGGCTGGCGGGCAGCCGCATCCTGCAGGAGGACGAGAGCCAGGACCCGGTGCGGTGGGACGAGTCACCGCGCCGCGACCCGCGGCTGCACCACGGAGAGGTCGACTGAGCCGCCGGTCAGACGGGCGTGACGCGCAGATTGCGGCGCAGCTCGTGCGGCAGGGCGAAGCGCATGCTCTCGGGCACCGACTCGACCTCCTCGACGTCGGCGTACCCGCGCTCGGCGAGCCAGTCGAGCACCCCGCGCACCAGGACCTCCGGCACCGAGGCGCCGCTGGTGAGGCCGACGGTGGTGACGCCCTCCAGCCAGGCGGGGTCGATCTGGTCGGCGTAGTCGACCAGGTACGCCGCGTCGGCGCCGTACTCCTTGGCGACCTCGACCAGGCGGACGGAGTTGGAGGAGTTGGTGGAGCCGACCACGATCACCAGCTGGGCCCGCGCCGCGATCTGCTTGACGGCGGTCTGCCGGTTCTGCGTGGCGTAGCAGATGTCGTCGGACGGCGGGTCGACCAGGTTGGGGAACCGCTCGCGCAGCGCCGCCACGGTGGCCATGGTCTCGTCCACCGACAGGGTGGTCTGCGACAGCCAGGCGACCTTGTCGGGGTCGCGGACCTGGACGCCGGCGACGTCGTCGGGCCCGTCGACCAGGTGGATGTGGTCGGGGGCCTCGCCGCTGGTGCCGATGACCTCCTCGTGGCCCTCGTGGCCGATCAGCAGGATGTCGTAGTCGTCGGCGGCGAACCGCACGGCCTCCTTGTGGACCTTGGTGACCAGCGGGCAGGTGGCGTCGATGGTGCGCAGGCTCCGGTCGCGGGCCTCCTCGTGCACCACCGGGGCCACGCCGTGCGCGGAGAACACCACGATCGCGCCCTCGGGGACCTCCTCGGTCTCGTCGACGAAGATCGCGCCGCGCTCCTCCAGCGTCTTCACCACGTGCACGTTGTGAACGATCTGCTTGCGGACGTAGATCGGCGCCCCGTACTTCTCCAGCGCGATCTCCACCGCCTGCACGGCGCGGTCGACGCCCGCGCAGTAACCGCGGGGCTTGGCCAGCAGGACACGGCGCTCACTGGTGGAGGTCATGCCCCGATTGTACGAGCGGACCCGCCCGCCCCGTGTCGTTCGCGTTCATGGGGGTACCGGCCAGGTGACCGAGATGTGACCCACTCCACGCCGCCGTTCCGGGCGATCCGGTTGACCCGGGGTGACCACGATCGCACCGATGGGGCACAGTGATACACGACGGCCGTGTTGTATCGATCCAGACCGGGGACAGCAGGGAGACGAGGACGATGACCAAGTCGCCGCGCCGCCTCAAGCAGCAAGTCCAGGACACCGTCGGCGAGCAGGTCCGTGACCTCCCGCTGCACGCCGTCCGGCTGGCGATGTTCGGCGTGGGCCGGGCACTGCTGCTGAGCGATCGGGTGACCAGGGACTACAAGGACATCCGGGAGAACGGGGTGGGCCCGGCGCTGGGCCGCCTGCGCGACGACGCCCAGCACACGGCGGGGAAGGTCGCCGGGCGGGTGGCCACCCTGGTGCGCGGCGGCCAGGAGGAGGAGCCGGAACGGGCGGAGCGCGGCGGCACGGTCGCCACGCCGCCGAGGCCGGCGAGGCCGGAGCCCCGGCCCGCCGAGCGGGAGATCTCGGTCGGCAAGCCCGCCCGCGAGCCGGTGGCCCGGCCCGCGCCGGAGCCGACGGCCGAGAGCGCCCCGCGCCCGGCCCCGGCCCCCAGCCCCAAGCCCGCCGCCCAGGC
>DATADI010000458.1:0-6422 GCA_036258615.1 Thermomonospora sp.
GCTCGGGACCGGCGGGGACCTCGGGCTCGGGGCGCGGGGTGACGACGGCGGGCTCGGCGCCGACGTCGGGGCCGGGGCCAGGCGTGCCGGGCCGGGCCGTCCCGGCGCCCTGGGCGAACCGGGACAGGCGGTTCACCAGGGAGCCGCCGCCCGTCCGCTTGGCGTCGTTCCACAGCTTCACGGTCTGCCGCTGGGAGAACGCCCACGAGTAGGCGCGCATCTCGCCGCCCACGACGACGGCGTAGGTGCCCTTGCGCTTGACCGCCCGGTAGATGTCCACGATCAGCCGGTTCAGGGCCGTGGGCCGGGCGGGCAGCGCGCCCTTCGGGAAGACCGCCAGGTAGACCGGGAGCTTCGCGCGCTCCAGCGGCGCCCGCAGCCGGTCCACCTGACCGTCGCTGAGGCCGCCCGCCCCGGGGTGGATGTAGAGCCCGCCGCGCTCGTTCAGGCTGGTGACGATCTCCTCGAGATCGACCCTCTCGGGCGCCGCGCCGGCGTGCGCGCCCGTCGCGCCGAACGGCAGCACGGCCGCCGCCACCAGGGCGGGCACGGCGATCCGGCGGACGGTGGAACGGGCTGGGGCTGGCACCAGGGCCTCCTCGCGCGGGGACGGACGACGTCGCTGTGGGGATTCTAGAGACCAGTGGACAAATCCACGCGGACTTCCCCGTCTCAGCGCGCGGAGTGCTCCACGGGGGCGGTCTCGTCCTCCCCGGCGCGGCGGCCCCGCGCGGGCAGCGGCGGCAGGCCGTGGCGGCGGCGGACGACCATCCAGGTGACCACCGCGGCGGCCATCGCGCCGACGATCGTCCAGGCCATCGCCACCGGCCCGACGTCGAACATCTTCAGCGCCGAGGCCAGCAGGACCAGCGCCAGCAGCCGCCGGATCAGCCCGCCCGGCGCCCGGGAGGAGATCCGCGAGCCGAGGTAGACGCCGGGGATGGAGCCGACCAGCAGGGCGGCGGTGATCTCCATCTGGAAGTCGCCGAACAGCAGGTGGCCGATGGCGGCCGAGATCACCAGCGGGACGGCCTGCAGCAGGTCGGTGCCGACGAGCTGGTTGGCCTTCAGGGTGGGGTAGAGGGCGAGCAGCGCGACGATGATCAGGGAGCCGGAGCCCACCGAGGTGATGCCGACGACCAGCCCGCCGACCGCGCCGACCAGCGCCGTGCGGACCGGCTTGACGTGGATCTCCGGGGCGTCCACCGCCGCCGGGTCGCCGGGCGCGGCGGTGCGCCGCTCGGCGCCGGAGTGCCGGGCGACCCGGTCCACCATCGCCTGGTAGATCCGCACGGCCAGCCCGGCGGCGGCGATGAGCAGGGCCACCCCCATGGCCTTCTTGATGACGTCCTGGACCTGCTCGCCGTCCCCGAGGGCCTCGGCGACCAGCACCCCGCAGAACGCGGCGGGCACCGACCCCGCGCACAGCCACAGCACCAGCCGCATGTTGATGGTGCCCTGCCGGTAGTGCACGGCGCTGCCGACCGGCTTCATGACCGCGGCGGCGACCAGGTCGCTGGACACCGCCGCCATGGGCGACACACCGAAGAACGTCACCAGCATGGGCGTCATCAGCGCCCCGCCGCCCATGCCGGTGAGCCCGACGACGATGGCGACGAGGAACGCGCCGAACGCCATGGTGTAGTCGAAGTGCATCGCCATGACCTACTTGGTTAGTCGGCTAAGACCGCAACAGGATACGCATGCCCCGACAAAGCGCATCCGTCGCGTCCGGCTAACCGGAGCGCACCCACCCCCCGGTGACCAGCAGCTCCAGGACCTGGTCCACCGCCTCCTCGGGCGTCATCCGGGAGGTGTCGAGCACCAGGTCGGCGTCGTCGGGCTCCTCGTACGGGTCGGAGATCCCGGTGAACTCGGGGATCAGGCCCGCCCGCGCCTTGGCGTACAGGCCCTTGCGGTCACGGCGCTCGCACTCCTCCAGCGGGGTCGCCACGTGCACCAGCACGAAGTCCCCGGCGGCCGTGACCATCCGCCGGACCTCCGCCCGGGTGGCCGCGTACGGGGCGATCGGCGCGCAGATCGCCACCCCGCCGTGCCGGGTGATCTCGGCGGCCACGTACCCGATGCGGCGGATGTTGAGGTCCCGGTCGGCCTTGGAGAACGTCAGCCCGGCCGACAGCAGCCGCCGCACCTCGTCGCCGTCCAGCAGGGTCACCGTCCGGCCGCCGCGTTCGACGAGGGCGTCGGCCAGGCCCCGCGCCACGGTGGACTTGCCCGACCCGGACAGCCCGGTGAAGAACACGGTGAGGCCGCGCCGCAGCTTGGGCGGCCGGGCCACGGCCAGCTCGGCGACCACCGCGGGCGGGGTGAACCACTCGGGGATCGGGTCGCCCCGGTCGAGCAGCTCCTCCAGCTCCGCCTGGGTCAGCTCGGCCTGCACGTGGTCGGGCTCGATGCGGGCCACCGGCCGCCAGACCTCCACGTCGGCGTCGTAGGCCCACGGCTCCGGCACCACCACGGGGATCGCGGTGCCCTCGGCCTCGTGCTCGCCCATGATGTGGGTCGCGCCGTAGGCCGCCGCCACGTGGGAGCGCAGCAGCAGGTCGCGGTCGGCGTCGCCGCGCGGCGGCAGCGGCACCGGCACGACCAGCGCGCCCTCCGGCAGCTCGCGCCGCACCGCCAGCAGCGCGCGCACCAGCGCCTCGTCGTGGTCGCCGCCCAGCAGGGGCAGCACCAGCACGGTCGCCCCCAGCTTCTCGGTGAGCTGGCGGAGCTGCCCGAGCTGCCTGCGGTGCAGGGGCTCGCGGGTCGCCACCGCCAGCACCGCGCCCTCCGGCAGCTCGGCGGCGACCTCCGCGGGACGGCGCCGCAGCCGGTGGAACGGTCCGTGGGCCGGGGCGCGCAGCGGCTCCAGGGTCCCGGCCAGCCGCCAGCCCTGGGAGGTGGGGTCCTGCCATGCCTCGGTGACCGTCAGCACGGCCAGCGGCACCCCCTCGGGGTCCTGGAGCACCAGCCGTTCGTGGGCGGTCAGGTCCTTCGGCACCGCGAGGGTGACCGGGACCGGCCAGGGCGTGCCGTCCGCCAGCCGCCCGCCCGCGATCACCATCGCCGTGTCGAACGACCCGAGGAACCCCGGCAGCGGCCGGTACGCGCCGGTCAGCAGCAACTCCAGGTCGGCCAGCTCCACCGGATCGGGAGTCCAGGCCGGCAGGTCGCGCAGCAGGTGGGGCAGCACGTCAGGGCCGGGTTCGGCGGTCACCGCAGTCTCCGATCCCGGCCCGGGATCTCGCCCGGGCCGGCCAGGTCAGTTGGGGTACGCGCCAAAAAATACTGTGATGTCCCGCGTTCCCGCACACCGAGGTTCCACCGCGGTCAGATGACCGCAGCGGAGCGAGGATCTTCTGGCCGCGGCCCCCCGGGAGTCTGGGGGTCGCCCCCCGGGCGGGCGGGCAGGCGGGTCCTCAGATCACCCGGGCGAAGCGGTTCTCGGGCTTGCGGATCACCAGGGTCACCTCGCTGTGCCCGGCGGGCAGCCGGCCCCGGGTGAGCAGCGAGATCACCCGGCACAGCACGACCGTGCCGCGCCCGGCGGCGGCCAGGACCTCCCCGGAGGCGTACTCCTCGGTGATGGACAGCCCGCGCAGCATGCAGTACCACTGCATGCCCTTGCGGGAGGCGACCTCGTCGTAGACGGCGGGCGGCGGGCCGTCGGGGCCGCTGCGGGACCGGCGGCGGGCCGGGTCGCGGGACGGCCCCGGCAGCAGCCGGTCCAGGAAGCCGTAGGCGGTGTTGCGGTCGCGCAGCCGGACCAGCAGCAGGCCGCCCGGCTTGAGCGCGGCCACGAACCGGTCCAGGACCAGTTCGGCGTGCGGCACCCGCTCGATGAGGTACGGGGCGTGGACGATGTCGTACTCGCGCGGCGGCATCGGCACGGTGCGCAGGTCGCCGAGGTGGAAGGCGTCCAGGTCGGTGCGGGCCTCGGTGTGCTCGCGCAGCGCGGGCAGGTCCATGTCGACCCCGGTCACCTGGCACTCGCGGTCGCCGAGGTCGAGCCCGGCGCCCCAGCCACAGCCCGCCTCCAGGATCTGGAGGGCCTGCGCCCGGTGCTCGTACGCGTACTGGCGGGCACGTGCGGAGAACAGATCGCCGTCGTTGACCGGCGGCGTGCGCAGATCGGTCACGCTTCGCAGCGTAGCCATTCGACTGCGCAGCGTCCGCTATTTGCACTATCTTGACGTGTCTCATGGCAACCGTCCGGTCGTATCCGGAGACCGGCGGGCGCGTAGACTGGCACCGACCCGGGGGTGTGCACCGAAACCCGGGTGTTCCGGGCTGCCCCGGCGCAGCGGGCGCGGGGCCGCACGCCCCGGCCGACCCTGGGTGATCATGACTCTGACTGGAATTCTCGACGTCGCCGTCGGTGACCGCGCGCTGGCGGGCGCGCTGGAACGCGCCCGCCTCGACCACGACGTGGTCGCCCCGGCGTCCCTGTGGCCCATCCTCGGCGCGGCGCTGGCCCGCTCCACCGGCGGCACGCTGCTGGCGGTCACCGCCACCGGCCGCGAGGCCGAGGACCTGGAGGCCGCGCTGACCTGCTTCCTGCCGCCCGAGCGGGTCGCGCACTTCCCGGCGTGGGAGACCCTGCCGCACGAGAAGCTGTCGCCGCGCTCCGACACGGTGGGGCAGCGGCTGGCGGTGCTGCGCAGGCTGGCCCACCCCGACCCGGGCGACCCGGCGAGCGGGCCGCTGGACGTGGTGGTCACGCCGGTGCGCGCGGTGCTCCAGCCGTTCGTGGCCGGGCTGGGCGACCTGGAGCCGGTCCGGCTGCGGCCCGGCGACGACGCCGACCTGGACGACACCGTCCGGCGGCTGGTGGACGCCGGGTACCACCGGGTCGACCTGGTGGAGAAGCGCGGCGAGGTCGCGGTGCGCGGCGGGATCCTGGACGTGTTCCCGCCCACCGAGGAGCACCCGCTGCGGGTGGAGTTCTGGGGCGACACGGTCGAGGAGATCCGCTACTTCAAGGCCGCCGACCAGCGGTCCCTGGAGGTCGCCCAGGAGGGGCTGTGGGCGCCGCCGTGCCGTGAGCTGCCGCTGACCGAGGACGTCCGCGCGCGGGCGCGGGAGCTGGCCGCGCGGCACCCGGCGCTGGAGGAGATCCTCACCCGCATCGCCGACGGCGAGGCCGTCGAGGGCATGGAGGCGTTCTCTCCCGTGCTCGCCGACCCCATGCAGCTGCTGGTCGAGACGCTGCCCGAGGGCTCGGCGCTGCTGGTGTGCGAGCCGGAGCGGATCCGTACCCGGGCGCACGAGCTGGTCCGCACCAGCCAGGAGTTCCTGGAGGCGAGCTGGGTCAACGCCGCCGCCGGGGGAGAGGCCCCCATCGACCTGGAGGCCGCCGCGTTCCGGAGCCTGGAGGAGGTCCGCGAGCGGGCCGCCGAGCTGGGCCTGACGCGCTGGACGGTCACCGCACTCAACCCCGAGGGCGACGCGCTCCAGCTCGACGCGCGCGCCGCCGAGCAGTACCGGGGCGACACCAGCCGGGTGCTGGGCGACATCAAGCGCTGGGTGGACGACCAGTGGCGGATCGTCCTGGTGACGGCCGGGCACGGCCCCGCCGAGCGGCTGGTGGAGGTGCTGCGCGAGGGCGGCGTGGGCGCGCGCCTGGCCGCCCTGCCCGACCCGCCGGAGCCCTCGGTGGTGACCGTGGCGACCGGGATGCTGGAGAACGGCTTCGTGTGGCCGTCGGTGGGGCTGGCGGTGCTCACCGAGACCGACCTGTCGGGGCAGCGCACGTCCACCAAGGACATGCGGCGGATGCCGTCCCGGCGGCGCGGCGGCATCGACCCGCTGCAGCTGCGGCCCGGCGACTACGTCGTCCACGAGCAGCACGGCGTCGGCCGGTACATCGAGATGGTCAGCCGTACCGTGCAGGGCGCGACCCGCGAGTACCTGGTGCTGGAGTACGCCCGGGGCGACCGGCTGTTCGTGCCCACCGACCAGCTGGAGGAGATCACCCGCTACGTCGGCGGCGAGGCGCCCACCCTGCACCGGCTCGGCGGCGCGGACTGGCAGAAGTCCAAGTCCAAGGCCCGCAAGGCGGTCAAGCAGATCGCCGGGGAGCTGATCCGGCTCTACTCGGCGCGGATGGCGCCCCCGGGGCACGCGTTAGCGCCCGACACCCCCTGGCAGCGGGAGCTGGAGGACGCCTTCCCGTACGTGGAGACCGCCGACCAGCTCGCGGCGATCGAGGAGGTCAAGGCCGACATGGAGAAGCCGGTCCCGATGGACCGGCTGATCTGCGGCGACGTCGGCTACGGCAAGACCGAGATCGCGGTGCGCGCGGCGTTCAAGGCGATCCAGGACGGCAAGCAGGTCGCGGTGCTGGTGCCGACGACGCTGCTGGTGCAGCAGCACCTGTCGACGTTCAGCGAGCGGTTCGCGCCGTTCCCGGTGGTGGT
>DATADI010000459.1:0-2319 GCA_036258615.1 Thermomonospora sp.
GCCCGGAGGGCCGTGGCGCGCGGCTGGACGTCGTCGGCGCGGCCGGGGCGTCGGTGGCGCGGGTCCTCACGGCCGCCGGTCCCCGCGCCGGGGCGGCTGTGGGCGTGCCGGTCACGGTGGTGGACGTCAAGCCGCTGCAGGGCACCGACCCGCAGGGCCTGGCGATCTTCTACATCTCGCTGGGCGCCGTGATCACCGGTTTCGTCGGGGCCATCCAGCTCAGCGTGCACGCCCGCGCCCTCGAACCGCCCGAGCGGATCGCCTTCACCGCCGCCTACGGCGTCGCCGGGGGCTTCGCGATCGCCGCCGTGGTGGACTGGGGCCTGGGCGTGCTGGACCTGCCGTTCGTGGAGTCCTGGGGCATCCTCGCGCTGACGATGATGACCAGCGGCATGGTCTTCACCATGTTCAACACCCTGGTCGGCCGCTGGGCGATGCTGCCCACCTGGGGCCTGATGGTGGTGCTGGGGAACCCGTCGTCGGGCGGCGCGGTGTCGTGGCCGCTGCTGCCCCAGCCGTACGGCGCGATCGGCCGGTGGCTGCCGCCGGGCGCGTCGGTGAACGCCCAGCACACCGCGATCTACTTCGGCCGGGACCAGTCCCCCTTCCCGTTCCTGGTCCTGGGCGGCTGGCTGCTGGTGTCGGTCACCGTGTTCTGGGTCTGGCGCGAACGCCACCCCGGCGGCCGGAGGTGAGGACCGTCAGCTCATCCCGAACAACTGCGTCCAGTACGTCCCCGCCTGCCCGCCGCCGACGAACCCCACCCCGATGTGCGTGAACTCGGGTTTGAGGATGTTGGCCCGATGCCCCGGGCTGTTCATCCACCCCTGGACGACCTCGGCGGGGGAGCGCTGCCCGCAGGCGATGTTCTCCCCGATGCCCCGATGTCCGCACCCGGCCGCGGCGGCCCGGTCCCACGGCTCACGCCCGTCCGGCGAGGTGTGTGAGTAGAACCGCCGCGCCACCATGTCGGCACTGTGCGCCTGCGCCGCCGCGGCGAGCCGGACGTCCGGAACCAGCGCCCGCAACCCGAAGGCCCCACGTTCCGCGTTGGTCAACGCGACGACCTCGTCGGTGAACTCCCGCAACCCCTCATCGCTGAACGGCCGGCACCACAAGGCCGTCCAGTACACGACCCCGCTACGCGAGACCACCCGCGCCACTCCGAAGTCCACGACCCGACGGTCGAGCAGCACCTGCCGCCCCCGTGCGTCCTCCAGGCAGTACCGAACGAACTCGTCGGGAGTACGAGGCCCGTACAGGATGTGCTCCCCGATGGACAGGTACGAGTACCCCGCCCGCCCCACGCGCTCGAACACCGACGTCCCATCGGCCCCCTCCGACGAGAGCGCCCCGACGGCCGCCATGCCCTCCGCATGAGCGAGAGCGGCCGAAACCAGCCGCCCATCCAAGGAGACCCCGGGGACTCCGACCCGCCCCCGAGCCGAGTTCACCAACGCCGCATACCCGTCCGGATCAGCGACCGGAGCGCCATCGTCGACGACCTCGACCCCGAAGTCCCGAGCCAGCCCCGCGAGCCCGTCCGCGTACCCCTGCCCAAGAGCCCGCAGCTTCCAGGAACCGCCCCGCCGGTAGACCTCCCCGAGCAGCAGCACCGTCTCCCGACCCACACGGGGAACCGTGAACCCCGCCACGGAGACCCCACCGGCCCGCACCACGAGCCGAGGCGCGGGAAGCCCCGCCAGAGCGGCCCCGGGCTCCGCCGGACTGACCACCACCGTCAACCGGCTGGCCCCAGGCCGCACCCGCCAGGGCTCCAGGAGAACACGCCCGCCGCCGTCCAACCGCACCCCGGGCGCCGAGGGCTGGTTGTAGAAGACGAAGTCCCCGTCCCCGGACACCCGCCCGTCGTCCCCGGTCACCAGCACCGAGACGTCGAACACCTCCGGCACCTCAAGGGAGATCACCCCACCGGGCAGCACGAGATTGCCCCCGGAAACCATCTCAAGCATCACACCGCCGCCAGCAAGAAGACCCTGCCAACGGAACGCAGAAGCCCACAGCAACGGTTCCGGAGCCGGTCACCCCAAGGCGGGGGGAGTGGGGGCGGAGCCCCCCACATCGGAGGGTCCGGGGGGTCGCCCCCCGGGAAAGCACTGCGGGCCTCCGGCGCAGGCGACCGACGGTCGCCCAGCACGAAGGCCCGACGCGTGGGCGATACTGGGATTGAACCAGTGACCTCTTCCGTGTCAGGGAAGCGCTCTCCCACTGAGCTAATCGCCCGTAGAGGTGGAGACGGGATTTGAACCCGTGTACACGGCTTTGCAGGCCGTTGCCTCGCCTCTCGGCCACTCCACC
>DATADI010000460.1:0-2096 GCA_036258615.1 Thermomonospora sp.
CCGGCCGTCGCCTCCTCCTCCGAGGTCGCCGGGGGTTATGCGGCCTGGGGTGCGTCGTCGCCGTCGCGGTCGCGGGTCCTGCCCGGCGGTCCCTCCAGACCGAGGCCGCGTTCCAGGCGGGCGGCCACGGCGAGGGCGCGCAGCGAGGTGGTCCGGATCGGGCGGCGCCCTGCGGCGGGTCGTGGCCGGGGGATGCTGGTGCCGTTCATGAGTGCCTCCCTGGGGTCGTGACGTGGGCGGCCGGACGGGCCGCTCCAGGGGGGTGTAATGCCCCATGATCGGCGTTTATTCCAACGTACGGGATCCTCGTACTTTCCTAATGTCTGTGGAGGCTTCCCATCGTTAGGCTGCTGTGGCATGATCCCTAACGGTTGCTTCTGCTTGCAGTCGTTAGAAGGGGTTCGTCATGACCATCGTCACCACACCGGCGCTGAAGACCGGGCACGTCGGCGTCAACGTCACCGACCTGGACCGTTCGGTGGCCTTCTACCGGGCGGCGCTCGGGCTGGAGGTGCTCGGCGAGTCACGGGAGGAGGGCCGCCGCCACGCCTTCCTCGGCCTGGACGGCACCCTGCTGGTCACCCTCTGGGAGCAGAGCGAGGGCCGCTTCGCCACCACGCTCCCCGGCCTGCACCACCTGGCTTTCCAGGTGCCCGACCTGGACGCCGTCCGCCGCGCCGAGGTCGCGCTGCGCGACCTGGGGGCCACGTTCCTCCACGACGGGGTGGTGGCCCACCGGGAGGGCGCGCAGTCCGGCGGCGTGTTCTTCGAGGACCCCGACGGCGTCCGCCTGGAGATCTACGCCCCGGACGGCGCTGGCGACCGCCCCGCCCCCTCCGGCTCCGCGCCCACCTGCGGGTTCTTCTAGAGCGACGGCGGACGGCTCGCGGAAAGGCGGATCCATGACGTACCACCCCGGAGAGGCGGCCGTGCAGCGGCGCACCGGCGTCGCCCGCGACGGCTGGGGGTCGGCGGGCACCCGCGCGGAGATCCCGCCGGTCGCGGCGGAGTTCCTGCGCGGGCGGCGGTTCCTCGCCCTCGGGACCCCCGCCGACGACGGCACCGTGTGGGCCGACGCGGTCACCGGCCCGCCCGGCTTCGCCACCGCGGGCCCGTCCGACCGGACGATCCACATCGCCGGGCTGCCCCGCCTGCTCACCCCTCACCTGGCGGCCGAACGGGACGTCGGGCTGCTGGCCCTGGACCCCCCGACCCGCCGCCGCATGCGGGTGAACGGCACCGCGCGGCGCGACGGCGACCGGCTGGTCGTCCGCACCGAGCAGGTCTACTCCAACTGCCCGAAGTACATCCAGACCCGCGACGTCCGCGAGGACGCGCCCCCGCACACCCCGGGCCGCCCCCGCACCGGGCGGTACCTGACGGAGGACCAACGCGCGGCGATCTCCCGGGCCGACACGTTCTTCGTGGCCACCCACGCGCCCGGGTACGGCACCGACGTCTCGCACCGTGGCGGGAACCCCGGTTTCGTGACGGCCGAACGGGACCGTCTGGCCTGGCCGGAATACGTCGGCAACGGCATGTACATGACGCTCGGCAACCTGGAGCTGAACCCCTCCTGCGGGCTGCTGTTCGTCGACTGGGAACGCGGCCACACCCTGCACCTGACCGGCCGTGCCGTGGTCGACTGGGACGCCGGACGGTCCGCCCCGGTGCCCGGCGCCCGGCAGATCGTGGACCTGGTGATCGACGGCGTCGTGGAGATCCCCGGCGCCCTCCCGCTGAGCTGGCGCTTCGGCGAACACCACCGTTTCAACCCCGCCGTACGGGACGGCGCCCTGCGACCGTGATGCCACCATGGGTGGTGTGAACCCCGACAACCTGGAGAGCGGAGGCGCCCCCACGCTGGGCGAGCCCCTCGCCGTCGAGTTCGGCAACACCCGGTACGCCGTGCGCGGCCAGGTCCAGGAGGGCCTGGCCCGCCCCGAGCACGTCGCCGCCTGGCTCCGCGACTACGCCGGGGCCTTCGGCCCGGGCGCCGCCGACGCCGCCATCGAGGCCCTCGTCCCCGCCGACCACCCCCGCTTCGTCCGCCTCCGCGACGTCATCCGCGAGACCGCCCGCCTGGTGGTGGACGG
>DATADI010000461.1:0-6538 GCA_036258615.1 Thermomonospora sp.
GTGGACCAGCAGCCAGAGGAAGACGGGCTCCTCCTGGTCCAGGAGGGTGCGCTTGCGCCGGACGCGCGCGGCCTGCTCGCTCTCCAGATCCTTGTAGTCGCTCGCCTGGACGTGCGCCCAGGTGTACTCGTCCGTCTGGAACGGCAGAGGGATGAACTCGCCGTGATAGATCTTGATGGACGTGGCCTGCTTCTCGTACTCGGTGAACTGGCGGAACCAGTCGGGGTCGTGGGCGGCGCGGGCGTACCAGAGGAGGAGTTCGATCAGGCGGCCGGTGCCGAATCGCTTGTCGATGATCTCCGCGTGCTCCTCCTGGAGGCGGTGACGGCCCGCCTCGATGTTCGAAACAGTGGAACGGGCCAGCCCGACGATCCGGCCCCACTGGGTCAGCGAGAGCTTCTCCCTCTCCCGCAGGAACCGCAGATAGTACGCGAGGAAGTGGTACATCGAGATCTTGGGGTCGAGGGGGTCGCGAACGATGGGCATGGCTCCTCCACTGTTTGGGGTTGTCGGGAGTACGGCCGACTGTAAGCGGAAATCGCGAGACTGAACGGGGAAAAGTCCAGCTCAGAACAGATCGGTGCGATGATGACCACGGACGAATACCGGCTGTCGATCTCCATGCTCGCGTCGCCGTCCACTCCGGGACTGGCCAGAACGCTCACGCGCGCACGCCTGCACCATTGGGGCGACGCGCACCTCGTGGCGGACGCTCACGTGGTCGTGTCGGAACTCGTCACCAATGCGATCAACGAGACGCCGGGAAAGGAGATCCTTTTCCGGCTGACCCGGGACGCCACCTTTGTCGTCGTCGCCGTCTGGGACTCCAGCCCCCGCCTCCCCCAGGCCCGGCCCGCCGCCCCGCCCGGATCGGAGACGCTCGACCTCTCCCCCGCACGCTGGGACGACAACGGCGGCTGGGGCCTGCCCATCGTCGCCGCCCTGTCCGTCGACTGCGGTTACAAGCCGGACCCCCGGGGCGGCAAGTGGGTCTGGGCCCGCCTCAAGCCCTGACGCCGTTTCAGGTGAGCTTGGCGGTGTGGGCCCCGATGAAGGGGAGCATGCGTTCGGCCTCTTCGAGTACCGGGGCGGGGTCGGGCAAAGGGCGGAACGGGGAAATGAGGACGACCCCGTCCTTCAAGGTCCAGGTACCGGCGGCGAAACCGTCCACGAGGAATGTGGGGACGCCGCCGGAGGCCGCCGGGGCGATGCGTTTGCGGTCCTCCTCGCTGATCACCCGGGTGCGGTCCTTGTGGCCGAGCAGAACATTGTCGAACGCGGGCAGAAAGCGCACCGGGGCGGGGAGATCGGGGTCCGCGAGCGTGGCCTCGGGCAGGTCGAACAGTTCCCGGCCGTCCTCGCTCCGGTAGACGCGCAGGCGCGGACGAAGGGCGTCCACGACTTCGCGCAGGCGCGTCACACCGGCCCACGCCTGGACGTCCGCGACGCTCGCGGGGCCGAACGCCGCCAGGTAGCGGAGCACCATCGTCTCCAGCCGCCGTTCGGTGGCCATGGGGATGCCCGTCCACTCCTCCGCGAGGGTCACCTCGATCGAGGACCGGTTCCGCCACGTACCCCAGACACCGGCCGACGGGCCGTGGACGAGCGGCTCCATGACCTCCACCGCGTCCGCCAGCCGCCGCGCGAGGCGTCCGGGGAACCGCTCGCCGAGGGCGGTGGCCAGCTCCCGCCGGGTCAGCGTCCGGCCGCGCAGCACCTCACGGCCGGCCCGCGCCAGCTCGTCCAGGTCGAGGCCCTCGATCTCCGGCGCGTAGTAGGCGGACCGCAGGGCGGCGCTGACGATGGGCTCCACCGCAGGCCGCAGCCACGCGAAGTCGTCGGCGCACACCAGGTGGACCGTCCTGCGGATCACCGTCGAACGCACGACGCTCCGGTCGTGGATCAGCGCTCCCAGGTCCTCGTGCCGGAACCCGTCGATACGCGTCCACAGCCCCACGTACGGCCAGTTCGGCTCCTGGCCCTGCACGGCGACCAGGTGCCGCACCACATCCAGGGGCGCGGACGACGTACGGTCCAACAGGAACTGACGCTCGAGAAGCGTACGGTTGAGGCTGCGCTGGGAGACGATCACTGCTCCGGGGGTGCACATGGACGGCGTCGGGTTGCGCGCCGCGACGAGGGACGACAGGGAGTTCTGTTTCCGGCTGCACAAGGATGCCATGGGCGCGTACGTGGACGCCGTGTGGGGCTGGGACGACCAGGAACAGTGGGCCTACCACGTCGAACTCTTCGACCCGGGCCGATGGCGGATCATCACCGTGGACGGGGCGGACGCCGGGATGCTCAGCGTGGACCACCACGAGGACCACATCTACCTGGGCCGCATCGAACTCCTCCCCGAACACCAGGGCCGGGGCATCGGAACATACCTGATCACCGAACTCCTCTCCGAGGCCGAACAGCGCGGAGTCGATCTGGTCCTGGACGTCCTCACCGTCAACCGCCGCGCCCACGCCCTCTACCGACGGCTCGGCCTCCACGACGAGCACCACCCCAGCGACACCAAGATCCGCATGCGCTACCGCCCCGGCGGGCCTGGCACGTGAGCCGTTGCCCGCCAGACGGCGCCCATGAGGTCAGGGCAGGGACAGGGGCTCGCCGGTGAGCCAGCGGCCCAGGTGCGGGCGGTCGATCAGGTGGACGGCGGCCAGGGACGCCTCCTCCCTGGCCTGGGCGGTGAAGAGGCTGGAGGCGATGAAGACGCCCCGGTGGCCCCGGTAGGTGGCGCCGAGAGCCCCGATGAAGTTGCGGACCTCCTGTGCGCCGACGTTGTTCTTCCAGCGTTTGCACTGGACGGCCACCAGGGCACCGTCAGGGGCCCGCGCGGTGACGTCCACGCCCCGGTCGGCCGTGCGGCCGACGACCTGGACGGCGCGGAAGCCGTCGCGGCGGAGCAGCTCGGCGACGTGGTGCTCGAACTGGGCGCCGGTCATGAGGTCGATGCGTTCGAGGTGGCAGTTCGCCTCGAAGAGCGCCCGGCGGCGCCGTGCGGTGTGCCGCTGGTAGGCCACCGAGGCGGCGACGGCCGCGCCCAGCAGGACCACCAGGACGGCCACCGTCGCGGCCGGGTGCTCGGTGGCGGCCCGGCTCAGCAGCGTCATCCCGGCGAGGACACCGCCGCCCAGGGAGAGCAGCGCCAGTTGGGGGAACGACAGGGAATCGGACTTGCGGGAACGACGGCGTCGAGCGGATCGGGCCACGCATATCAGGATGACACCGGGCACTGACAGAATCCCCGGCATTCCGTCAACGCGTCAGGGCAGCCGGACGCCGATCAGGCAGGTGTCGTCGTCGGTGTCGGCGTTGCTGTGGGTCAGGAGGTGGTCGAGGCGCTGGTCGAGGGTGCCGGTCGCGAGGCGGGCGGTCTCCACGAGCTGGCTCAGCGACTCCTGCAGGGAGCGGTCGCGGCGTTCGACCAGCCCGTCGGTGTACATCAGGAGGGTGTCACCGGGGTCGAGGCGGAGTTCGGCCTCCTCGTAGTCGGCCTCGGCGAGCGCGCCCAGGAGCAGGCCGCCGACCATCGGAAGGGTCTCGGCGGCCAGGCCGCGCAGCAGCACCGGCGGCAGGTGCCCGGCCCTGGCCCACCGCAGGACCCGGGTCGCGGGGTCGTACACCGCGCACAGGGCGGTGGCGGTGACGTTCTCGGTGAGGTGGTGGGCGACCAGGTTGAGCCAGGTCAGGAGCTGGGCGGGGCCCGCGCCGGTGGTGGCCAGGCCGCGCAGCGCGTTGCGGAGGACCACCATGCCGGTGGCGGCCTCGATGCCGTGCCCGGCGACGTCGCCGACGCACAGCATGACCTGCTTGGACGGCAGCACGACGGCGTCGTACCAGTCGCCGCCGACGAGGTGGTCCTTCTCGGCGGGCCGGTAGCGGGTGACGACGTGCAGGCCCATGGCGTCGATCGGGCCCCGGGTGGGCGGCATGATGGCCCGCTGGAGCTGGCGGGCCAGCCGGTTGCGTTCGGCGGCCTGCTGCTCGGTGTGGGCGAGCTGGTCGCGGGTGGCGGCCAGCGCCACCTCGGTCCAGTGCTGCGCGGAGATGTCCTGGTACGCGCCCCGGACGGTGAGCAGGTGGCCTTCGGGGTCCAGGACGGGCTCGGCGACGATCCGGACGTGGCGGGTGATGCCGTCGGAGCGGCGCAGCCGGAACGCGGCCGACGCCGAGCGGTGGTGGTGCAGCACGGCGCGCAGGAACCGGCCGATGACGGCGTCGTCGTCGGGGTGGGCGTGGTCGGGCAGGGCGCGCAGGGTGGTCGGCTCGGCGTCCGGCGGCAGCCCGTACAGGGTGAAGAGCTGGTCGTTCCAGGTGACCTCGCCGGTGAGGGCGTTCTCCTCGAACCCGCCGATGCTGACCAGCCGCTGGGCGTGCTGGAGCAGGCGCGCCAGCCGGGCCGTCTCGTCCTCGACCCGCCAGATCAGCAGGACGGCGCCGCCGAGACGGCTGATGCTGATGTCGGCCAGGCCCGGCACGGGCACCTGGCCGACCAGCGCGGTCAGGGTCATGCCCTCGGCGCGGAACGGCTCGCCGGTGGCGTGGACGCGTTCGACGTTCTCCATCAGCCCGCTCTGCCCGGCGGCCATCGGGTACGTCTCCAGCAGCAGGCCGCCGATGACGGCGGCGCGGGGCCGCCCGGCGGGGTCCACGAACCGCGCGTTGGCGTGGTGGATGCGGAAGTCGGCCAGGCGGCCGTCGGCGTCCAGATGGGGCAGCAGCACCAGCGCCGGGTCGTGCAGGCCGTCGGCGAGGTCCACCAGTTCCAGCACCTCACGGGAGGCGGGGGGCGGGTCGTCGGCGGCGGCCGGGCGGGTCTCCAGGGTGTGGGCGCACAGCTCGGCGAGCGCCTCGACCTGCCGTTCGATCGAGGCGGTCGGCGGCTCCACCGGGTCGGGCCAGCAGATCTCCAGGACGCCGACGAGGCGTCCGCCGGTGCCCGCCGGGACCGTGACCCGGCCTCCGTCGGGGAACTCGCGGTGCCCGATGGACGGCAGCCCGGCCCGCGCCAGCGACGGGAACCACGCCGCCCGCCGGTCGGTGAGCGCCCGGCGGGCCGGGGTCATGACACCGGGCGGGACGTACCGCCAGCGGGCGGGCTCCTCGGCGGGGAAGCCCGCCGAGCCCGCCAGGGTCAGCGACGCGTCCGGCCCGGCCGCCCACACCGCCACGGCGGTGGCGCCGAGCGGCGTCAGCGCGTGCTCCAGCAGCGCCTCGGTCGCCGTCTGGGTGTCGGCCGCCGCCAGCGCACCGGACTCGGCGGTCCGCAGCCGTACCGTCACCGAGGAGTCGGCCTGGCGGGTCGCGCGGGCCAGGAACTCGCGGGTGGCCTCGGTGAGCCGGTCCTGCGCGGCCTGGTCCACGATCTCGGCGGCCAGTTCCAGGGTGGTGCGGCCCGCCTCCTCGGCCAGCTCCTCCAGCTGCCGGGCGGCCTGGGCGGGGCCGCAGCGCAGCCGTTCCACCAGGACGCCCTTGGCCAGCTCGACCAGCGCGCGGCCGTCGGCGGCGGCCTCGGCGTGTTCGATCTGCCGCCGCAGCCGCCGGACGGTCTCGGCGAGCCGGCCGAGGCCCGGGTCGAGCGGGTCAGGGGTGTGCACGGTCACCGGTCCCCCAGCCAGCGGTGGATGCAGGCGATCAGGTCGTCGGCGTCCAGCGGTTTGGTGATGTAGTCGTTGGCCCCGGCGGCCAGGCTCTTCTCCTGGTCGCCGGGCATGGCCTTGGCGGTCACCATGATGATGGGCAGCCCGGCGTGCCGGGAGCTCTCCCGGATCGCCGCCGTCGCGGTGTAGCCGTCCATCTCCGGCATCATCACGTCCATCAGGATCAGGTCGATCCCGGGGTGCGCGTCAAGGGCCTCGATGCCCGCGCGCCCGTTCTCGGCGTGCAGCACCCGCATGCCGTGCAGCTCCAGGATGCTGGTGATGGCGAACACGTTGCGGGTGTCGTCGTCCACGACCAGCACCGTCCGGCCCGCCAGGGAGCCGTCGGCGTCGCGCAGGGCGGGCGCGGCCGAGCCCTCGGGCCGCACCAGCGGCAGCACGTGGCCGGGGGTCTCCGCCGACAGGTGCAGGGTGATCCGCTCGCGCAGCTCGTCGAGGCTCGACAGCAGCTCCAGCGGCCGGTTGCGCGCCCGGGACTCCAGCGCCGCCTCCCGGCCGGGGTCCAGCCGCCGGTTGTTGTGCGCCAGCACCGGGACGTTCCGCAGCGCCGCGTCGCCGTCCAGCGCGTCCAGGAACAGCGCGGACTCGTCGCCGGGCATGTCGAGCTGGAGCACCACGCAGTGGCAGGACTCGGCGGCCAGCGCGGCGGCGGCCTCCTGCGCGCCGACGGCGGTGACGATCTCGACCTCGCCCCGGCCGTCGCCGGAGGACCCGCCGTCCAGGTCGGCCACCGCGCTCTCGGCCACCAGCGACAGCAGCCCGTGCGGGCGTTCCTCGATGACCAGCAGGCGGCGCGGCCGGGACGCGACCGGCGCCGGGGCCTGGGGGGCGGGCTCGGCGTCGGTTCGCTCGACGCGGGGGGCGCC
>DATADI010000462.1:0-9407 GCA_036258615.1 Thermomonospora sp.
CGCGCGCCACCGGCCTCCACGGGTTCCTGAGGTCCCTGTCCGGCCGGCGTCACGGGCCGTCGCCCGTCGCCGGTGTTCCGCGGTCCGCCGTCCGGCGGTCCGCCGTTCCCCGTGGAGGTTCCGTTGTCCCGCCCACTGGCGTGGCGCGCGGTGCTCGCGCTCGCCATCATCGCCGGATCGATATGGGTCGCGCTGACCCAGCCCGCCAAGCTCGGCCTCGACCTGCGCGGCGGCACCCAGATCGTGCTGGAGACCCGGGACGCCCCCGGCGTCAAGGCCAACCGGAAGTCCACCGACCGGGCTCTGGAGGTGCTGCGCAAGCGGGTCGACGCGCTCGGCGTGGCCGAGTCGTCCATCACCCGCTCGGGCGACCGGCGCATCATCGTCGAACTGCCCGACGTGCAGGACCCCAAGAAGGCCGCCGACTCCATCGGCCGCACCGCGCAGCTCACCGCGCACCCGGTGCTCGTCAACGACGGCAAGGCCGGCAAGGGCGAGCGCATCCTGCCCGACGAGGGGGGTCAGCCGATCAAGCTGGCGCCGCCCGCCCTCACCGGCGCCGGGATCGGCTCCGCCAACGCCTCCTTCGACCAGCAGAACCTCGGCGGCTGGTACCTGACCGTGGACTTCCGCGGCAACGGCGGCAAGGTCTGGGAGCGGATCACCGCCAAGGCCGCCTGCGCCCAGGGCGACGACCGCCGCATCGCCTTCGTGCTGGACGGCCGGGTGATCTCCTCCCCCCAGGTGCAGAGCGACGTGCCCTGCAACGTCGGGATCCAGGGCGGCAGCACCCAGATCACCGGCCGGTTCAGCGCCGACGAGGCCAAGGAGCTGGCGGCGCTGATCCAGGGCGGCTCGCTGCCCGTCCCGGTCTCCATCATCGAGCAGCGGGTGGTCGGCCCGACCCTCGGTGACGAGGCCATCGAGGCCAGCTGGAAGGCCGCCGTCATCGGCGTCATCCTGACCGGCCTGTTCATCGTGTGGATGTACCGCCTGGTCGGCTTCCTCGCCACGATCGCGCTGACCACCTACGGTGTGATCTCCTACGCGGCGCTGGTCGCGATGGGAGCCACGCTGACCCTGCCCGGCCTGGCCGGGTTCGTGCTGGCGATCGGCATGGCGGTGGACGCCAACGTGCTGACGTTCGAACGGGCCCGGGAGGAGTACGCGGCCGCGCCGCGCCGCGGGGTGCGGCCCGCGCTGGTCGTCGGGTTCCAGAAGGCGTGGTCGGCCATCGCCGACTCCAACATCACCACCGTGCTGGCCGCCGGTCTGCTGTTCTTCCTGGCCGCCGGTCCGGTCCGGGGCTTCGGCGTCACGCTGACCATCGGTGTGCTGGCCTCGCTGGTGTCGGCGCTGCTGGTCACCCGGGTGCTGGCGGAGTGGGCCGTCAACCGCAAGTTCGTCGCCAAGCGCCCCGGCCTGACCGGGCTCGGCAGCACCGGCCGGGTCCGCGACCTGCTGGAGCGGCGGCAGCCGAACCTGATGCGCCGCCGGACGCTGTGGCTGGCGATCTCCGGCGGCATGGTGGTGGCCGCGCTCGCCGGGATCTTCACGCAGGGCCTCAACTACGGCGTCGAGTTCACCGGCGGACGCCAGGTCGTCTACAGCCCCTCCAAGCAGATCGACATCGACGAGGCCCGGGAGGCCGTGGCGAGCGCCGGGTTCCCGCGCGCGGTGGTGCAGACCGCCGGGCGCACCGGCGACGACATCTCCATCCGCACCGAGAAGCTCACCAACACCGACGTCGACAAGATCCAGAAGGCGCTGGCCGAGAAGGGCGGCGGCACCGTCGCCAAGGAGCGCGACGAGCTGATCGGCCCGAGCCTGGGCGACGAGCTGCGGCAGAAGGCGCTGATCGCCCTGGGCGTGGCGCTCGCGGCCCAGCTCACCTATCTGGCGTTCCGGTTCCGGCTCACCTTCGGGGCGGGCGCGGTGCTGGCGATGTTCCACGACGTGATCATCGTCACCGGCGTGTTCGCCTGGCTGGGCAAGCCGATCGACGGGGTGTTCCTGGCCGCGCTGCTGACCATCATCGGGTACTCGGTGAACGACTCGGTCGTGGTGTTCGACCGGATCCGCGAGCTGTGGCGGGAGGATCCGGGCGGCGACTTCGCCAAGATCGCCAACCGGGGCGCGCTGCAGACCGTGCCGCGGACGGTCAACACCGGTATGGGCGCCCTGTTCATCCTGGCTGCGCTGGCCCTGCTCGGCGGCGACTCGCTGACCGACTTCGCCATCGCGCTGCTGCTGGGCATCCTGGTCGGCACCTGGTCCAGCGTGTTCACCGCGACCCCGCTGGCGGTGGTCTTCCAGGCCCGCAGCCGGGTCAAGGCGCCGCGGGCCAAGCCCGTGCGCCGTCCGGCGCAGCGGCAGCCGGGCGACTCCGGCGCGGTCGTCTAGCGGTACGAACGGCCGGGCCTCTCACCGCTCCCCGGGGCGGTGGGAGGCCCTTGTCGTGCGGGGTGGGGCAGGGGGCCCGGCTCAGGCGAAGGCGCCCGGCTCCTCGGGCCGCTCGGCCTGGATGACCTGCATCACGGCGTTGATCAGCGCCAGGTGCGTGAACGCCTGCGGGAAGTTGCCCAGGTGGCGTCCGGTGTGCGGGTCGATCTCCTCGGCGTACAGCTGCAGCGGGCTGGCGTACGACAGCAGCTTCTCGCACAGCCGCTTGGCGCGTTCCAGCTCACCGATCATCACCAGCGAGCTGACGAGCCAGAACGAGCAGATCGTGAAGGTGCCCTCCTCGGAGGAGAACCCGTCGTCGGTCTCGTCGGCGCGGTACCGCAGGACCAGGTCGTCCTCGGTCAGCTCGTCGGCGATGGCCAGCACCGTCTCGCGGACCCGCTTGTCGTCGGCGGGCAGGAAGCCCAGCAGCGGGATCAGCAGCACCGAGGCGTCCAGCGACTTGGCCCCGTAGTGCGCGGTGAAGACCTCCCGGTCGTCCAGCGCGTTGGCGAGCACGTCGGCGTGGATTTCGTCGGCGGCCTGCTGCCAGCGCACCGCCCGCTCGTGGTCGCCGCGGATGCGGGCCAGCCGGGCGCCCCGGTCGGCGGCCACCCAGCAGAACACCTTGGAGGAGGTGAAGTGCTGCGGGTCGCCGCGCACCTCCCACATCCCGCAGTCGGGGTTGCGCCAGTTGGCCAGCGCCTCCTCGACCTGCTTGACGACGATCTTCCAGAGCCGGTCGTCCAGCCGGTCGCGGCGCCGCACGAACAGGTAGATCGAGCCGATGATGGCGCCCCACACGTCGTGCTGCGCCTGGGTGTAGGCGTCGTTGCCGATCCGGACCGGCTGGGCGCCGTCGTAGCCGTGCAGGTGGTCCAGGGTGCTCTCGGGCAGCTCCTCGCGGCCGTCCACCCCGTACATGATCTGCAGGCGTCCGTCGGCGGCCTCGGCGACGTCGGTGATGAAGTAGAAGAAGTCGTTCGCTTCCCAGTCGAAGCCCAGCGTGTAGAACGCCCACAGGGCCATCGTGGAGTCGCGGATCCACGTGTACCGGTAGTCCCAGTTGCGCTCGCCCTGGGGGGTCTCCGGCAGGGAGGTCGTGGCGGCGGCGGCGACCGCCCCGGTCGGCGCGAACGTCAGGCCCTTGAGCGTCAGCGCGCTGCGCTGCAGGTGGCTGCGCCAGGGGTGGTCGGGGAAGCGGCCCCGCTCCAGCCAGTGCTGCCAGTGGTGGACCGTCCAGACCAGCCGCTCGTGCGCCTCGGCGTAGGACTTGGGCGGCTCGTGCTCGCTCCACGACAGCGCCACGAACCGGGTCTCGCCCTGCTTGAGCAGCGTGCGGGCGGTGGCCAGCGACCCCTCGAACCCGATGTTCATGTCGGTGGTCAGCCGCAGTGTGAGGTCGTTGCCGTGGCACATGGCCTCGTGGTAGCCGGCGCCGGTGTGCTCCCACTGGGCGGGCGCGCGGCCGTAGTCGAACACGGGCATGCAGTCGAGCCGGGCCTGCACCTGGCCGTTCACGCAGCGGATCATGCGCAGCAGCACATGGTCGGCGTCGTAGTCGGTGGGCGTCCGCCGGTGCGTCCTGGAACGCTCCGTCTCGTGGTGCCAGGGGCCCATCAGCAGGGCGTCGGTCACCACCAGCCAGCCGCCGTGGGTCCACCAGGTGGTCTCCATCACCATGGTCCCCGGGATGTAGCGCTGGGCGGCGGGCACCTCCACCCCGGCGGGGCCGACCCGGAAGTAGCCCGCGTCGCGGTCCAGGATCGACCCGAAGACGCTGGGCGAGTCCATCCGCGGCAGGCACATCCACTCGACGTTCCCGCTCGGCGCGACCAGGGCGGTCGTCTCACAGTCCGAGAGGAACCCGTAGTCGGCGATGGGGGCGAACGGCTCACCCGCCCTGCCTCCGGCGACCATCGGCCTCACAGCCTCACCTCCTGTTTCCATCATTCCTCCTCGCGTCCGGTGCCCGGGACCCCGGAACCGGCGCGCTGTCTGCGACAGGTGTCTGGAATGTCCGATTGGAATAGACCACTAACAGCAGGTTGACCTGCGGAAACGCGTGGACGACACGGGAGTGCCGAACACTGTTCGAGATCGTGGGTACAGTCCCCGCACAAGCGTGGAATCGGAGCGAGAAGGAGCTCCTCGTGCCGAAGTACGTATACGACTTCACCGAAGGCAACAAGGACCTCAAGGATCTGCTGGGCGGGAAGGGGGCGAACCTGGCCGAGATGACCAACCTCGGCCTGCCCGTGCCCCCCGGCTTCACGATCACGACCGAGGCGTGCCGGTACTACCTCGAGCACGGACGCGTTCCCGAGGGGCTCGCCGCCCAGGTGGACGAGCACCTGGCCGCCCTGGAGCGGCGGATGGGCAAGAAGCTGGGCCAGCCCGACGACCCGCTGCTGGTCAGCGTGCGGTCGGGGGCCAAGTTCAGCATGCCCGGGATGATGGAGACCGTTCTCAACATCGGGCTCAACGACGAGTCGGTGCACGGCCTGGCCGCGGTCGCCGGCGGGGACGCCGCCGGCGAGCGGTTCGCCTGGGACTCCTACCGGCGGCTCGTGCAGATGTTCGGCAAGACCGTGCTGGGCATCGAGGGCGAGCTGTTCGAGGACGCCCTGGACGCGCTCAAGCGGGACAAGGGCACCGACAGCGACCTGGCGCTGGACGCCGCCGACTTCCGCGCCCTGGTCGCGGGTTACAAGGGCATCGTGCGCGAGCACGCCGGCCGGGAGTTCCCCTCCGATCCACGCGAGCAGATGGAGCTGGCCGTCCGCGCGGTGTTCGAGTCCTGGAACGCCGACCGGGCCGTCCTGTACCGGCGGCAGGAGCGCATCCCCGCGGACCTCGGCACGGCCGTGAACGTGTGCTCCATGGTGTTCGGCAACCTCGGCATGGACTCCGGCACCGGGGTGGCCTTCACCCGCGACCCGGCGTCCGGCCGCCAGGGCATCTACGGCGACTACCTGCAGAACGCCCAGGGCGAGGACGTCGTGGCGGGCATCCGCAACACCGTCCCGCTGACCGAGCTGGAGAAGATCGACAAGCGGTCCTACGACGAGCTTCTCGCGATCATGGAGAAGCTGGAGAACCACTACCGGGACCTGTGCGACATCGAGTTCACCATCGAGCGCGGCAAGCTGTGGATGCTGCAGACCCGGGTCGGCAAGCGCACCGCCGCCGCCGCGTTCTGCATCGCCACCCAGCTCGTCGACCAGGGCCTGATCACCCTGGACGAGGCGGTCACCCGGGTCACCGGGGGCCAGCTCGCCCAGCTGATGTTCCCGCGTTTCGACGACGCCCGCGCCGGTGAATCCACGCTGCTCACCAAGGGCATGAACGCCTCGCCCGGCGCGGCCGTGGGCAAGGCGGTGTTCTCCTCGGAACGCGCCACGGAGCTGGCCGCCCAGGGCGAGGACGTCATCCTGGTCCGCCGCGAGACCAACCCCGACGACCTGGCCGGGATGGTCGCCGCCCGGGGCGTGCTGACCTCCCGGGGCGGCAAGACCTCGCACGCCGCCGTCGTCGCCCGCGGCATGGGCAAGACCTGCGTGTGCGGCGCCGAGGAACTGGACGTCGACGTCCGCGCGGCGCGCTTCACCGCCCCCGGCGGCGTGGTCGTCGCCGAGGGCGACGTGATCTCCATCGACGGCACCACCGGCGCGGTCTACCTCGGCGAGGTCCCGGTGGTGAACTCCCCGGTGGTGGACTACTTCGAGGGCGACCTGGCCGCCGCCGAGGGCGACGAGCTGGTCAAGGCGGTGGACCGGATCATGTCCTGCGCCGACCAGAAACGCGCGCTGGCGGTACGGGCCAACGCCGACAACGCCGAGGACGCCGCGCGGGCCCGCCGGTTCGGCGCCCAGGGCATCGGGCTGTGCCGCACCGAGCACATGTTCCTCGGCGACCGGCGGCGGCTGGTGGAGAACCTGGTGCTGGCCGAGACCGACGCGGAGCGGCAGGCCGCCCTGGACGCCCTCGAACCGCTCCAGCGCCGCGACTTCGCCGAGATCTTCGAGGCCATGGACGGCCTCCCGGTGACCATCCGGCTGATCGACCCGCCGCTGCACGAGTTCCTTCCCGATCTGACCGAGCTGTCGGTCAAGGTGGCGGTCGCCGGAGCGGACGCCGCCCCCAAGGACCGCAGGCTGCTGGAGGCGGTGCGCCGCCTGCACGAGCAGAACCCTATGCTCGGGCTCCGCGGCGTGCGGCTGGGTTTGGTTATTTCGGGACTTTTCAGCATGCAGGTGAAGGCGATCGCCGAGGCCGCGGCCGAGCGGCGGCTGGCGGGCGGCGACCCCCGGCCGGAGATCATGATCCCGCTGGTCGGCGCGGTGCAGGAGCTGGAGGCCGTGCGCGCCGAGGCCGAGGCCGTGCTGGAGCGCGTCAAGGCCGACACCGGGGTGGACGTGCCCGCGATGATCGGCACGATGATCGAGCTGCCCCGGGCCGCGCTGACCGCCGGGCAGATCGCCGAGGCCGCGGAGTTCTTCTCCTTCGGCACCAACGACCTCACCCAGACCACCTGGGGCTTCTCCCGTGACGACGTGGAGGCGGCGTTCTTCGGCCGCTACCTGGAGCTGGGGATCTTCGGGGTGTCGCCGTTCGAGACGCTGGACCGGGACGGGGTGGGCCGGCTGATCCGCATCGCCGCCGAGGAGGGCCGCCGCACCCGCCCGGACATCAAACTGGGCATCTGCGGCGAGCACGGCGGCGACCCGGACTCGGTGCACTTCTGTCACGAGGTCGGCCTGGACTACGTGTCCTGCTCGCCGTTCCGGATCCCGGTGGCCCGGCTGGAGGCGGGCCGGGCGGCCGTCGCGGGCGAGGGCTCCGACAGCCGCTGACGGTGGCCGGGGGCGGGCGTGGTCCCGCCCCCGGACGGGTACAACACAGGCGAAACCCTCGAACCCGGGGCGTTCGGCGGGCCATCTAACTAGCGTGGTTGGCGCGATGACGTTGGAAATCGATCTGCCCGACTCCGAGCACCCGGACGAGCAGCCGCCCGAGGGCGGGCGCCCTGCCGAGGACGCGCCGGACGACGGGCGTGACAGGAAGCGGCCCGGCTGGCGGTTCTGGACGGTCGCGGTGGTGCTGGGGCTGCTGGCGATCGTGGTCCTCACCCCGCTGACCGTGGGCTGGCGCGTGTGGTACCAGGCCCGGCAGGACGAGACCCCGAAGTCGGACGCCATCCTGGTGCTCGGCGCCGCCCAGTACAACGGGCGTCCCTCGCCGACCCTGCGCTGGCGGCTGGAGCACGCCGTCAAGCTGTACCGCCAGGGCGTGGCCCCGGCGATCGTGACGGTCGGCGGCAAGATGCCCGGCGACAACTACACCGAGGCCGACGCGGGCCGCATGTGGTTGATCCGCGAACGGAACGTTCCCGCCGACCGGGTGGTGTCCGTCCCCGTCGGCAACGACACCCTGGAGAGCATCAAGGCCGTCGGGGAGCGCTTCGAGCGGCTCGGCTGGGACTCCGCCGTGATCGTCACCGACCCCTGGCACGGGCTGCGCTCCAAGAAGATGGCCGAGGACCACGGCATCGCCGCCGCCGCCTCGCCGACCCGCAGCGGCCCCAGCGTCCAGACCCGTGACACCCAGTTCAACTACATCGTCCGCGAGACCGGCGGCTACCTGTCCTACGTGCTGTTCGGCCGCAGCGTCCGCTCGCCCGCCGAACTGCGGCCCTCCCTGACACCGCAGTGACACCGCGAGGCCATCGGGACGCCACGAGGGACGCGTAGTCTGGAGGAAGATGAGTGGCTATTCGGACTTCGACCGGGCGCGGTGGGCGCCCGAGCCGCCCAAGCGCCGTGACCGCACCGCCTTCGAGCGCGACCGGGCGCGGGTGCTGCACAGCGCGGCGCTGCGCAGGCTGGCCGCCAAGACGCAGGTGGCCGACCCCGGCTCGGACGACTTCCTGCGCACCCGGCTGACCCACTCGCTGGAGTGCGCCCAGGTGGGCCGGGAGCTGGGCAAGTCGCTGGGCTGCGACCCCGACCTGGTGGAGACCGCCTGCCTGTCGCACGACATCGGGCATCCGCCGTTCGGGCACAACGGGGAGTCGGCGCTGGACGCGGTCGCGACGGCCTGCGGCGGCTTCGAGGGCAACGCGCAGAGCCTGCGGATCCTCACCCGGCTGGAGCCCAAGTCGTTCGCCCCCGACGGCCGCAGCGTCGGCCTCAACCTGACCCGGGCCTCGCTGGACGCGGTGATGAAGTACCCGTGGGCGCGGGGCGCGTCGCCGGGAGGCCCGGCGCGGCCCGGCTCGGACGGCCCGTACGGGATCTACGACGACGACGCCGACGTGGCGGCCTGGGTCCGGGAGGGCGCGCCCGCCGGGCGGCTGTGCCTGGAGGCCCAGGTGATGGACTGGTCCGACGACGTGGCGTACTCGGTCCACGACCTGGAGGACGCGCTGGTGGCCGGGCACGTGGGCTTCGACCTGCTGGCCGACCCGGTCGAGCGCCGCCAGGTCGCCAAGACCGCCGCCGAGCTGTACTGCCGCGACGCCGACCTCGCCGAGCTGGAGGAGGTGTTCGCCGAGCTGCTGGCCGAGCCGTACTGGCCGGACCGCTACGACGGCACCGCCCGCACGCTCGCCGCGCTGAAGAACCTCACCAGCACGCTGATCGGCCGGTTCTGCCTGGCCGCCGAGGAGGCCACCCGGCAGGCGTACGGGCCCGGTCCGCTGACCCGCTACGCCGCCGACCTGGTCGTGCCCCGGCGGCAGCGGCTGGAGTGCGGCCTGCTCAAGGGCGTCACCGCGCACTACGTGTGGATCAGCCACGAGGCCAGCCGGGCCCGCCAGCGCGAGCTGATCCTCGAACTGGCCGACCTGCTGACCGCCGGCGCCCCCGCCACCCTGGAGGTCCAGTTCCAGGTCGCCTGGGCCCAGGCCGGCGACGACACCGCCCGCCTGCGGGTCATCGTCGACCAGATCGCGTCCCTGACCG
>DATADI010000463.1:0-1977 GCA_036258615.1 Thermomonospora sp.
CCGCCGCGGCGGCCCGCCCGGAACCGGCGCCCGTGGTCCCACCGGACACCCACCGTGAGGTGGACCTCCCCCTCCCGGGGGAAGATCACGGTGCGTCACCGGAACGTGTGAGGACGGAGGTCCCCGCCGTGTGCCATGGTCACCCTCGGTACACGTCGGCCACGACGCCGTGGTCGACGGGAGCGTTCACGGGGGAACTGCATGAGTGCACGGTCGGCGGCTACGCCACGGCGGGTCGTAGGGGGACTGGTCAGCCTGCTGCTGGCCGCCGGGGTGTGGGCGGTCTCGCCGCCGGACCCCGCGCGGGCCGACTCCGCTCCGCTCGGGGCGCCCGGTCCCGCGACGCCGACCACGGTCGCCGCGGACGCCCTGCCGACCGCCCAGATCGACGGGGTCGCCTGGTCGCAGGCGGTCGTCGGGAACACCGTCTACGTCGGGGGCTCGTTCACCAGCGCCCGACCCGCCGGCGCGCCCGCCGGCACGCAGGAGACGCCGCGGGCCAACCTGCTCGCCTACGACATCCGCACCGGCGAACTGACGCCCTTCGCGCCCGCCCTCAACGGCCAGGTGCTGGTCGTCGCCGCCTCCCCCGACGGCTCGAGGGTCTACGTCGGCGGCGACTTCACCGAGGTCGACGGTCAGGTCCGCCGCCGGGTCGCGGCCTTCGACACCCGGACCGGTGCGCTCGTCCCCGGCTGGCGGCCGAGCGTCAACAGCCAGGTGCGGGCGATCGCCGCGACGAACGACACCGTCTACCTCGGCGGCAGCATCACCGCCGTCGGCGGGGTCAGCCGCTCCCGGCTGGCGGCGGTCTCCGCCGCGGACGGCTCGCTGCTGCCGTGGGCGCCCGTGCCCGGCGTCGGTCCCACCGACGGCAACCGGGACGGCTCCACCGCCACCAGCGACCAGGTCCTGGCGCTGGTGGTCACCGGCGCGGGGGAGCAGGTCGTCGCCGCCGGCCGCTTCGACTCGATGAACGGGACCAAGGCGACCGGCGTCGCCGCACTCGACGCGGTCACCGGCGCCACCCGCCCGTTCGCGGTCAACGAGCGGCTGACCAACCAGGGCGTCAACTCCGCCGTCTACAGCCTGGTCACCGACGGCGAGGTGGTCTACGGCACCGCCTACGACTACTACGGTCCGGGCAACCTCGAGGGTTCCTTCGCCGCCCGGGCCGACGGCGGGGCGATCGTCGCGATCAACGACTGCCGCGGCGACACGTACGCGAGCTTCCCGATGAACGGCGCGCTCTACGTCGCCAGCCACACCCACGACTGCGCCAACATCGGCGGCTTCCCGGAGCAGGACCCGCGGGTGCACAGGTTCGCCACCGCCTACACCCTGGCGGCCACCGGCGTGACCGGGTCGCACACCCTCCGCAACGGCAACCTCGGCGGCCAGCCGGCCGGCTCGCTCCTGCCGTGGTTCCCCACGATGACGCCCGGCACCGTCACCGGCCAGGGCCAGGCCGGATGGCACGTCACCGGCAACGGCGAGTACCTCGTCTACGCCGGGGAGTTCCCGCGCGTGAACGGCGTCGGCCAGCAGGGCCTGGTCCGCTACGCGATGCCCGGCACCGCCCCGAACCGGATCGGGCCGGCCGCCGAGGGCTTCACCGCTACGGCGACCTCACCCTGGCTGGGGCAGGCCCGGATCACCTGGCGGACCACCTCCGACCCGGACAACGAGCACCTGACCTACGCCGTCCGCCGGGAGGGCGCGGCCGAGCCGGTCCACGAGACCGTCGCACCCTCCACCTGGTGGCAGAACAGCGAGCTCACCGCCACCGAGTCCGGGGTCGGCGGGTCGCTGCGCTACCGCGTGACCGCGACCGATCCGTTCGGCAACAGCGTGTCCACCGACTGGGTGTCCGTGGAGGTGGTCCCGCCCGCCGGGACCGACACCCGCGCCTACGCCGACGTCGTCCGGGCCGACGGCGCGCAGTCGCACTGGCGGTTCGGGGAGAGCGCCGGGACG
>DATADI010000464.1:0-6814 GCA_036258615.1 Thermomonospora sp.
CGCCGGTCCTCGCGGGACCGGCGGGCGCTCGCCGTTCGGCTCCGGCGTGCTTTGGGCCTTCCGTGACCGGATCGCGACGAGGTGGGCGTCTTGGCGGGTGGCGCGCCGGGTGGGCGCGAACCTCCCGGAAACGCCCCGATCACCACGGCGGGCCATGCCGGAAAATGCGGTGAATTCGCTTCGGTGGCCCGGGATGCGGAATGATATGGGGATCTTTCCGGGAATCGGGTGCGGGTGAATTGTCGGCTTTCTGGGGGTTGTCGAGGAGGATGATCGGCGTCCCGGGTGATTTCCGCGGCGGGTTGTCAACCATTGTGCGCGCTCGCGGCAGTTATCTGCGAGAGACCGCGGTGGACCGGCCGGCCCGCGGCGCCCGTGCGACGGAGCGAAGGAGCCCCCTCATGATCGGTTTGCTGGTCTGCCTCGGCCCGGTGGCGGTGGCCGTCCCGGCCTGCGCGCTGGTGCGTGCCCGCCTGCTGGTCGCCCTGGAGCGCGAACGCCGGCTGACCCTCGTCCAGGTGCTGGCGGCGGCCGGTTCCGGTGAGCCGCGGCGCGGGACGGGGGCGCGGCGGTGAGCGGCGGTGACCCCGAGCGGGCCGGACGCGACGCGCTGGCCTCGTACGCGGAGTTCTACCGGTACTGGATGCCCCGGCTCACCGGCTACCTGAGGTCGCAGACCTTCGACGGGCGGTGGGTCGAGGACATCGCCCAGGAGAGCATGCTGGCGGCCCAGGCCCGGTGGGACGAGCTGCTGACCTACGACCGGCCCGGGGCGTGGCTGTTCCGGGTGGCGACGACCATGCTGCGGCGGTGGCAGTCCAAGGCCCGTGAGCAGTGCACCTCCCTGGACGACATGATCACGCGCGGCGCGTACCAGGGACCGGCCGGGACGGGTGCGGGGACCGACGGGCTCCTCGACCTGATGAACGCCATGCACGCCCTGCCGCGGCGGCAGCGCGAGGCGATCGCCCTGCACGGCCTGCTGGAGTTCCCGCTGGCGGAGGTCGCGGCGATCCTGGGCATCTCGGAGGGCTCGGCCAAGACCCACGTCCACCGGGCCCGCCGCAGGCTGGAGGAACTGCTCGCCGCGGCCCCCGAACGCCCCGTGACGGCCGGACGGCCCGCACGGCCGAGGGAACGCCTGCACCCGGCCGGGGCGCCGCGCCCCGCCCCACGACCGTCGTCCCCCCGTGAGCGGCCGTCGCCCACCGCCGCCGAGACCACCCCCGCGGACCCGCGTGCCGCCCGCCCGGGGCGTGGGACGGGGGAGCCGTCATGAGGGTCGACCGGCTGCTGGCGAGGGCCGCCGCGGGGATCGCGGCGATGCCCGAGGAGGAGTTCGCCGTCGGGCTGGAGCGGCTGGAGGCCGAGGCGGCGCGGCGGCGGGCCGACGACCTGGCCCGCGCACGCCAGGCGGCGTTCCTGGACACGCTCGACCTGGAACGCGCCGCCTACGAGCTGGGGCGGCGGTACGACCGGGAGGGTGACGCGCGCGGGGCGGCGCGGTGGTACCGGGTCGCGGCCCGGCACGACCACGCGGACGCGGCGCTGCGGCTCGGCGGGGTGCTGGACACGATGGCCGAGCGGTACGGGGCCGAGGACGGCTCCCCGCAGGGCCGCCGGCACGAACTGCGGCTGATCGGCGAGGCCGCGCGGGCCTACGCGGAGGCGTACGCGGCGGGCCATCCGGAGGCGGCCGACCGGCTCGACCGGATGCTCGCCTCCTTCGGCAGGCGACGGCGGGTGCCGTCGCGCGGGACGACGACCAGGGAATCGATGTCCGTACCGGAACGGTGTTCCTACGTCCGTGACTTCGCGCCCGAGGGAGGGGTGCTGCGCGAGGAGGAGATCCAGCGGCTCAGCCGCCACGCGGCCCAGTGCCTGACCTGCATGGAGCACTTCGTCGCGCTGGTCAGGGCCGCCGCGACGCGGGTGCCGTCCGGGACGGTCGCGGGGCCGCCCGCCGAGGAGGACGCCCCCCGGGCCCCCGCCGGAGCGGCACGGGCCGGTGGGTAGCATCGGCGTGATCCGCCCGCGACCCGAGGCCAGGACATGCGCAACGACCCTCCCCCCGCCGAGTACCGGCACGTCCACGAGTTCAGCGTCCGTTTCGGGGACATCGACTCGCAGGGCCACGTGAACAACGTGAAGTTCCTGGGCTACCTGGAGGACGCCCGGCTGGAGATGTTCCACGGCGACCCGGTCCGCAAGGGCGAGGAGCCGGTACGCGGCCTGGTGATCGCCCGGCACGAGATCGACTACCTGCGCCCGCTGCTGCCGACGGTGTACCCGATCCGGGTGGAGACCTGGGTGACCGAGGCGCGGGCGGTGTCGTTCAAGCTCGCCTACGAGGTCCGCGACGAGGACGAGGTCTTCGCCAGGGCGACCTCCACGCTGGTGGCCTTCGACGCCGAGCGCAACCGGATGCGCCGCTTCACACCCGAGGAACTGGACCTGATCCGCCGCTACCTGGCCCCCGCCTAGCCGCCGGGCGACCCGGTGCGGCGGCTGGGGGCGGGCCCGGCGGCCCCCATGCCGCCGCCAGAGGCCGATGACGGCACGGGGGTGCCCCGGGCTCACCCGGGCCGGTCGCTACGCGCTCAAGGCCGTTCTGACGGCGAGTACAGCCATGGGTCACGGAGGTCGTGGAAGGTCGGCTCGCCCTCGTAGTACGACATCTCCTCGTCCCAGCGGGCCTTGACCTCCGGCGGCATCTCCGTGCGCTCGCCCTCGCGGGCCGCCTCCTCGGAGGTGAAGTAGACCGCCGTGGTGCAGCCCCCGTCGGGGTGGACGCAGAACACGCCGCCCAGGATGTCCGGCCGCAGCTCGGCCATGGCGCGCTGGTCCTCCTCGGTCCAGAAGCCGCGCAGCGCCTCGCGGTCGCGCACCCGGGACTGGATGACCTGCACGAAGCCCGCGTCGTCGGAGCCCCCGCCGCTGAACGTCTCCACGTCGGTGCAGTCGTGGAAGGTGACCTCACCGGAGAAGTGCTTGGAGGTCTCCGCCCACCACTGGCCCTGTTCGTGGCGTTCGCTGTTGCGCCGGGCCGCCTCGGGCGAGGCGAACCGCGCCAGGCCGACGAACACGCCGTCGTCGGTCACGCCGAGGGTGCTGCCCAGCCACCCCTCCGCGCCCGGGGCCAGCTCCCGGTACCAGCGGTCGGCGGCCTCCCGCAACGCGGCGGCGTCGTGCGTCCTGCCCTGGATGACCTGGATGAACATCGCCTGCCTCCCTCACCGGGTCGGGTCGTGGCGAGGCACACGCTACCGAGAACCGGGCAAACCGGGCGTCAAGGCAGGGGAGACGCTCAGTCCGGGGCGTTGACGAGGCTGTTGGCGGCCATCTCCAGGTACCGCCACAGCATGCCCTCCAGCTCGGCGGGCAGCGCCAGCTCGTCCACCGCGTCGCGCATGTGGCGCAGCCAGGCGTCCCGTTCGGCGGTCCCGATGCGGAACGGCACGTGCCGCATGCGCAGCCGGGGGTGGCCGCGCTGGGCGCTGTAGGTGCCGGGCCCGCCCCAGTACTGGATGAGGAACAGGCGCAGCCGCTCCTCGGCGGGACCGAGGTCCTCTTCGGGGTACAGGGGGCGCAGCAGGGGGTCCTCGGCGACACCCTGGTAGAAGCGGTGCACCAGGCGGCGGAAGGTCTCCTCCCCGCCGACCGCTTCGTAGAAGGTCACTTCTTGGGCCATGGTGTGTCCCACCCTATGTGAGCGGGGTTACGCCGGGATGAGGTCTGGGTCACGCGGGCGGGGGCGTGGCCACCGTCACACCCGCCTCGTCGAAGGCGTGCTTGACCCGCTCGCGCAGCTCCCGCGCCACGTCGCCCTGCCGCCCCGGGGCGGTCTTGACCACCAGCCGGACGACGACCGCCTCACCGGTGAGCCCCTGCACGCCCCACACCGAGGGCTCCTCCAGGACGATCTCCTCCCAGGCGGGGTCGGCGGCCAGTTCGTCGGCGGTGGCCTTGAGGACCTCCTTGACCTTGGCGGTGTCCTCGCCGTAGTCGACCGGGATGTCCAGCACCGCCCGCGCCCAGTTCTGCGACTCGTTGCCGACCCGCAGGATCTCGCCGTTGCGGATGTACCAGACGACGCCGTTGACGTCTCGCAGCCGGGTCACCCGCAGGGTCACCGCCTCCACGGTGCCCTTGGCGGGGCCGACGTCCACCACGTCGCCCACCCCGAACTGGTCCTCCAGCAGCATGAACAGCCCGGCGAGGAAGTCCTTGACGATGTTCTGCGCCCCGAAGCCCACCGCGACGCCGATCACGCTGGCGCTGGCCAGCACCGGGGCCAGGTTGAGGCCCAGCTCGCCGAGCACGCTGAAGATCGCGGTCCCCATGATCACGATGGAGGCGATGCTGCGCAGCACCGAGCCCAGGGTGCTCGCCCGCTGCCGCCGCCGCTCGCTGAGCAGGGCGGGGCTGCCGTCGAACACGGTACGGGTCCGCTCGCGCAGCTTCTCGGGCATGGTGCCCTCGGCCATCCGCAGCGTGATCTTGGTGATCATGCCGTGCGCGATCCGCCGCAGGACCAGCGCGATGGCCAGCGTGATGACGATGGCCACCAGCCGGTTGGTCCACAGGTCCAGGTCGTAGGTCTTGACGAACCGGGTCGCGTCCGGGCTGTGGGTGAGGTTCCAGAACAGCCGGCACGGCATCGACGGGTTCTCGCCGCAGTAGGTCTCGGGGCGCGCGTCGGTGTCGAACAGCGGGGTGGCCGCGGCCATGAACACGAAGAACTCTCCCGGGATGCCGATATGCGTCACGCACGCCGTCCGCCTGCGGCGTCACGGAGCCGATCGTAGGGGACCGGGATGAGCGCCCCGTACGTGAGCGGGGAGCATGTGACCTTCGCGACCGGAAGGGCCGCCGCGCCGGTCAGGGCGCCGTGGTCGTGTCCCGCGCGGCCGACGGCTGCCGCGCCGTTCCCCGCCGCGACGCGCGCGGGACACGACGTCTATCTCCGGGAGGCCCGCGTCTCGCGCCCGTACGCCTGCAGGACGTGCGCGAGCTTGGACGCGGCGCCGCCCGGGTCGTCCACCCGGTGCATCCGCTCCCCCCAGGACCACCAGAACCAGTGCTCGGGCCGGTCGGGCACCGGTGCGCAGGTGACGTCCTCCGCCAGGCCCCCCGCCTCGGGGTTGACCACCCGCAGGAACGCCGGCCCCGAGCGGGTCCGCACCACCCGGGCCACCAGCCCGCGCGACCCGACGGCCCGCCGGAGTTCCTCCAGATGGCCGACGCGGTAGTCGCTGGCCACCTCGCACCCCCTCCATCGTGCACGGTGAGACTGTTCCGTGATCGACTGGCTGCTCTTCGTGACGTGGAAGTGAGAATTGCAAGTCCAGGGGGTCGCGGTCAAGCGGTCGCCCGGCCGTGGGGGAAGGGATTTTCCCGCCCGGGGGACAGATTCCTCACACCCCGGAGGAGGATCCTTCACCCGGGAGGGCGATGCCGCCCCCGAACCAGTCCCGTTTCGTGTGAATGGGTTGGCCTGCCCCGATGCGGGAGTTACGCTGCGTGCGCGATAGGTCATCAGTCGTGGCCGGATTGTTCGTTCACTGCCCGGAATGCGTGCCGGACCGCGGGGTCGGGACGGCCCCGGACCGGGCTTTTCGCACCCGGTGGACCACCCTTCGCCGGAGGTGAGGAGGCCGGAGCCATGGAAGCCCCCCGGGACACCCCTCGCAAGGAGATCGAGGTCGCCCGCCGGGTCCGGGCGCACGGGCTGGCCCGGGGACGGACTCCGGCGGAGATCGCCGCCGACATCCACGAGCAGTGCGGGCCGCTGTTCGGCACCACCCGGATCAAGGCCCACCGGCTCGCCCACGGCGTCGCCCTGTCGGACGTCATCGCCCAGATCAGGGCGCTGCACGAGCTGGACGGCAAGCCGCCGCCCAAGCTCGGGGAGACGCTGCTGTCGGCGTACGAGAGCGGATACAAGCGGCCGGGCCCCGCCTACCTGCACTACCTGTGCGCCGTCTACCGGGTGGAGCCCGCCGACCTGGGGCTGGAGGGCGCCTGCATCTGCGGGTACGGCCACGCCCTGCGGGCGGTCGCCGAACGGCGGCCCGCCCAGCCCTCCCCGCCGGCCGGCCGCCGCGCCGGCCGCCTCCCGGACGAGCCCGACGCGCTGGTCGGGAACGTGGTCGTCCCGCTGCCGGACGACCGTCATTGGATCACCGTCGGCCACCGGGAACGCGGCGACGCCTCCCCGCCGGCGGACGTCGGAGAGGAGGACGTGGTGCTACGCAGGACGCTCTTGCAACTGCTCGCCGGGGCCGGTGTGACGCTGGACGGGGAGTTCCTCGGCGCCGTCGACCACCTGCGCCGCAGGATGGACGACACGCTGGTGAGCGCCACCGTCTCGCCCACCATGCTCGACCAGTGGGAGGAGACCACCCTCGGGTACGGCCGGCTCTACCAGGCCACCCCCTCGCTGCGGATGCTGTGCGACGTGCTGCTGGACTTCAGCGAGGTGCGCCGGATGTGCTCCCAGCGGCAGCCGGTGGAGATGCAGGAACGGCTGTGCCGGATCGCCGCCCAGCTCGCCGGGCTGTCCGGGCTCATCATGATCAACCTGGGCGACCACCGGCTGGCCCGGTCGTTCTTCCGCACCGCCAGCACCGCCGCCGACGAGACCGGCGACCGGGCGCTGCGGGCCTGGGTGACCGTCCGGGAGGCGCTGGTGCCGATGTACTACGGCGACCCCCGCGAGGCGCTCCACCTGGCCCGTAAGGCCCAGGACCTGGCCGGCCGGGCGCCGAGCGTGGCGGCGGCCATGGCGCCCGCGGTGGAGGCGCGCGCGCTG
>DATADI010000465.1:0-14299 GCA_036258615.1 Thermomonospora sp.
CAGGTACTGCGTCGTCAGCAGCACCGTGGTGCCGCCGCCGACCAGCGACCGGACCGCGTTCCACACCTCCGTGCGGCCCCGGGGGTCCAGCCCCGTCGTCGGCTCGTCCAGGAACAGCACCCGCGGCTCCACGATCAGCGACGCCGCCAGGTCCAGCCGCCGCCGCATGCCCCCGCTGTACGCCTTGACCGCCTTGCGCCCGGTGTCGGCCAGCCCGAACCGCTCCAGCAGCTCGTCCGCCCGCCGCGCCGCCCGCCGCGCCCCCAGATGGTGCAGCCGCCCGAACAGCTCCAGGTTCTGCCGCCCCGACAGGTCCTCGTCCACCGCCGCGTGCTGCCCCAGCAGCCCGATCCGCCGCCGCACCTCGGTGGGCCGCCGCACGACGTCCACCCCGGCGACCAGCGCCCGGCCCCCGTCCGGCCGCAGCAGCGTCGCCAGCACCCGCACGAACGTCGTCTTCCCGGCCCCGTTCGGCCCCAGCAGCCCGTGCACCGTCCCTCCGGGCACGCTCAGGTCCAGCCCGTCGAGCGCCCTCTTGGTCCCGTACGTCTTCCGCAGCCCCTCCGCCACGATCACCGGCTCCGGATCACCCACGCACCCTCCCGAGACTCATTGATCAAACTTGACTACTCAGCCACGGTAGCGCCCCTCCGGGCATGTAATCAAATTTGATTAGCAGGATGACCGCCCGCGCTGACCGTTCCCGGTCAGTGGTCGGCGGGCCACTCGGTGTCCGCTCGTCGCACCGTCCGGCGTGGAGTGACGCCGGTCGTCCCGATTCGTCCCTCAGTGAGGTGAGTGTTTCTCCGTGATCTATGTGCGTCGCGGAGTGTCTGTCCGTGATCTTCCTTCCTAGCGTGTGAGTGTCCGAGTCATCCCCTGATGTCTGGAGTGAAGTACACGATGAGGAGACTGTTCTCCCGTGGCCGGCGGCTGGGACGCGCCGCGCTGGCGCTGACGGCAGGGATCGCGGCAAGCGCCGTGGCGGTCGTGCTGCCGGCCGGAACCGCGTTCGCCGGCGAGGCATGGAACACGCCGGGCGCGCTCGCGGCCGGGATGGGGCACACCCTGCTGGTGACCAAGCCCGACGCCACGGGCTGGAACGAGGTCTACGCCGCCGGAAGCAACGACCACGGCGAACTCGGCAACAACACCACCGTGGACAGCACGGTGTTCGTCAAGGTCAGCAACCTGTCGCACGTGAAGAGCGTCGCTGCGGGCGCCCGCTACTCCGTGGCGGTCAAGCAGGACGGCACCGTCTGGACCTGGGGCGCCAACAACAACGGGCAGCTCGGGCTCGGTCACACGAGCGAGCGCAAGATCCCGACCCAGGTGCCCGGCATCACCAACGCCGTGTCGGCCAGCGCGAACGAGACCGGCACCGTGCTCGTGGTCCTCGCGGACGGCACCGTCAGGGCCTGGGGCGGCAACACCGGCAACTGCGCCTCCAGCACCACGCCGGTCACCGTCTCCGGGCTGACCGGGGTGGCGACCACGCAGGGCGCCGTGGCCTCCGCCTACGGCTTCGCGCTGGCCGTCCTGGCGGACGGCACCGTCAGGGCGTGGGGCAGCAACACCAGCGGCCAGCTCGGCAACGGCACCACCACCGCGAGCTGCTCGCCGATCGCCGTGCCCGGCCTCACCGGCGTCAGCCAGGTCAGCGCGAAGGGCTTCCACTCGCTGGCCCGGCTGTCCAACGGCACGGTCAGGGCCTGGGGCGCGAACAACCTGGGCCAGCTCGGGGACGGGACGACGACCAACCGCCTGTCACCGGTCACCGTGCCGGGGCTGAGCGACGTCGCCCAGGTGTCGGCGGGCTACTACCACAGCACCGCCGTCACGAACGGCTCCGCGGCCGCCATAGACCGCTACACCTGGGGCGGGGGAGTCTACGGACAGCTCGGTCACGGGAACAACGCCAACGTCTCGTCCCCGACCTTGGTCCTCGGGGGCGTGGAAGGCACGGTCATGGAGGCGGGCGCCTACCACACCATCTCCCTCTTCGACTCGGCGGCGATCCCTGAGGCGTGGGGCAGAAACGACGGCGGCCAGCTCGGCATCGGCAACACCACCAGCCAGAACACCCCGGCCAGCGTCCTGGTGACCTGGTAACGCCCTGACACCGCGAAGGAGCCGGGCACGGATTCCGGTCCGTGCCCGGCTCTCCGTGCCGGCTGGAGAGCGAGGAGCTTTCGTGACCGATCCCCTCGGCGCGCGGGGCGGCGGAGGCTCGCCGCGGTCACCGTGTCGGTGGCGCTGGGTGTGTCACCGATGACGTTCACCACCGGACCCGTGGCCGCGGAGCCCTCTCCACGCGCCGCGTACGACCACAGCAGGGAAAAGGGAAAGGCGCCGGGAACCCACGGCCCGCTTCCCCAGGGCTTCTCCACCACCGAACTCACGGTGAAGTTCAAGCCCGACCGCGAGGTACGCATCAAGGATCGCCGGGCCTCGGCCGGCGACTCCGGTGACGCGTCCGCCCTGAACGCGGTACTGGCCAGGTATCCCGACGCGAGGGTCGCGCCGTTGACCGACCGGCCCGCCGCCGAGGTCGTCGCCGAGCGGCAACGGCTGGAGCGGAGGACCGGCCGCCGCCTGCCGGACCTGACCTCCTGGTACACGATCACCGTGTCCCGGGGCATCGAGAACCTCCTCCGGGACCTCAACAGGCTCCCGTCGGTGGAGATCGCCCAGGCCGCACCGGAGTTCGTACCCGCCGCCGAGCCGCTGCAGAGCCGGCAGCGCTACCGCGACCCGGTGGGGTCCCCGACGGGGTCGGGGCTGAACGTCGACGCCGTGAACGCGGTCCCCGGCGGCCGGGGCGACGGCGTGATGATCACCGACCTGGAGGCCGGGGACGAACCATCCGTGGTCCCCGCCGCCGCGCCGGGCTCCGTGGCGGCCGGGGACGACCACTCGCTGCTCGTGGACGCTCCGTACACGGCGGGCATGCCCTGGAAGACCAGCGTGTGGGCCTCGGGCGGCAACGGTCAGGGGCAGCTCGGTGACGGGACCACCACCGACCGCGACGAGCTGGTGAAGGTGCGCGGCCTGAGCGAGGTCAGGGCGGTCGCCGCGGGCGGCGGCTTCTCGCTGGCCCTGAAGACCGACGGTACGGTGTGGGCCTGGGGCGACAACGACCAGGGCCAGCTCGGCAACGGAACCGCCACCGACAGCGCCACACCGGTACAGGTCAGCGGCATCGCCAACGCGGTGGGCATCAGCGCGGGAGGGGACGGCCACGCCCTCGCCGTGCTGGCGGACGGCACCGTGAAGGCGTGGGGCGACAACGACCAGGGGCAGCTCGGCAACGGAACCACCACCGACAGCGCGTCCCCGCTCACCGTCCTGACCGGCGCTTCGGCCCAGCCCGGCACGGTCGCGGCCGGGGGTGGTCACTCACTCGTCGTGTTGGCGGACGGCACGGTCAGGGCGTGGGGCGACAACGCCAACGGGCAGCTCGGCAACGGAGGCACCGCCGACTCCCTCACCCCCGTCCAGGTCGGTGGCCTGAGCGGCGTCGAGCAGGTGAGCGCCGGGCGACAGCACACGCTCGCCCTGCTCTCGGACGGCACCGCGCGGGCCTGGGGAGACAACAGCCGGGGTCAGCTCGGCAACGGCACGACCACGGACTCCGGCACTCCCGTACAGGCCGCCGGCCTGACGTCGGTCAGCGGCGTGGCCGCCGGGGGATTCCACAGCCTCGCGACGGTGTCCGGCCTCCACAGATGGGCGTGGGGCGCCAACGACGAGGGACGGCTCGGCGACGGCACCACCACCGACCGGCACACACCGGTGGACATCGCCGTGAGCGCAGGGGGCTCGGTCATGGTGGGAGGCCTGCGGCACACTGTCGCGGCCTCGGCGACGATGCTTCCGCTGGAGGTCTGGGGCGCGAACGACAAGGGCCAGCTCGGCACCGGGAACACCACCGCCGCCACGCGGCCCGTCGCCCCGATCACCCGGCTCGCCAAGGCCAACTTCTGTCATGAGGATCTCGCCGGCCGGGCCGGGCCCGGCGGCCCGCTCGGCACACTGGTGCCGACCCTCGGCCAGTGCCGGCATGAGAACGTCGAGCACCCCACGGCCGTGGCGGGCATCATCGGGGCTCCGCACGACAACGGGAAGGGCATCGCCGGAGTAGCTCCCCACGCCCGGCTCCGGGTGGACCAGTGGTCCGACTCCATGCTGCTGCAGGCCGTCGAGGAGTCGGCGCCCGGCGACGTGATCCTCTACGAGGTGCACGTGGCTCCCGCCGAACCCGGACGCTACTACCCGGCCGAGGTCGATCCCCTCGTCTACGACCTGACGGTGCTCGCCACGGCGGCGGGCGTCATCGTGGTGGAGCCCGCCGGGAACGGCCACCGGAATCTCGACGACCCCGACGACCCGTACGCCGTGACCGTCACCGGACGGCCCGACTCGGGCGCCATCATGGTGGGGGCCGGAGCGCCCGCGACCGACGCCGCCTCCGGCTGCACCTACACCTTCCTGCCGCCCGAACGCACCGCGATGGGCTTCTCCAACTACGGGGCGAGGGTCGACGTCCAGGCGTACGGCGCGTGCATCTGGACGACGACCAGCGTCAAGAGCAGCGTCTCCCACCCGCCCACCGAAACGGACCCCAACAAGATCTACACGCGCAACTTCGCCGGTACGTCCGGGGCCAGCGCCATCGTGGCGGGGGCGGTGGCCGCGTTGCAGGGTGCGGCCAAGAAGCTGGGCGGGCCGTTGTCGCCGCAGTACATGCGGCACGTGCTCAAGACCACCGGAACACCGGAGCCCGTGTCGGCGACCCGGCGCATCGGTCCGCAGCCCAACCTGCGGGCCGCGCTGGATCTCCTGCTCGGCGAGGCCCCGCCCCGGTGAGCGGCACGTCCTGACACGTGCGAGAGCCGGGCGCGGACGGGGTCCGGGCCCGGCTCTTCGGGGTCGGTGGGGTTACTTGCTGACGCCCGCGACGTGGGGTTCGATGACCGACAGCAGGTGGCGCTTGGGCTTGGCGCCGACGACCTGCTCGACGACCTCGCCGTTGACGTAGAGGTTCAGGGTCGGCAGGCCCAGCACTCCGGCGTTGCCGGGGGTGACCGGGTTCTCGTCGGCGTTCAGCTTGGCGATCGTGAGCCGGCCCTCGTACTCGGCGGCGATCTCGTCGAGGATCGGCGCGATCATCTTGCACGGTCCGCACCACTCGGCCCAGAAGTCCACCAGGACGGGCTTGTCGCTCTTGAGCACGAGCTCGTCGAACGTCTCGTCGGTCACCTTGATCGGTGCGCTCACGATCTCTCCTTCATCGGCTGCCTAACGGAGTCAAGTCTTGCGGGCGCCGGTTCATTCCCGCGTCGCCGACCCACCGCGAACGCCGCACCGGCGCAGGTCAGGTCCGCCAGCGACAGGAGGACCCGCGACACCAGCGCCACCACGAGGGGAGCGCCCTCGGGGAGCGTCGGCGACAGCGTGAGCAGCAGCACCGCCTCGCGGGCGCCGAGCCCGTTCGGCGCGATGAAGACCAGGAAACCCGCCGTGAACGCCAGCGCGTACGCGCCGGTCGCCAGGAACGGCAGCCCGGCGCCGTCCGCCCCGGCCGCGTCGGCGATCAGCCACGTGTGCACCCCGAACAGCACCCAGCCCAGCACGGTCCAGGCCACCGCCCGCAGCGTCACGCCCAGGCTGACCGGATGCTCCAGCGGGGGCCGCCGCGCCAGCCGCAGCAGCAGGTCGATCCCCCAGGTCACGATCTTCGGGTGCAGGCACGCCAGCAGCACCGGCGCGCACAGGAACAGCCACCAGTAGTCGTCGGTGGCCTGCGGCGAGGTCAGCGGCAGCGTCACCGCCGCCACCGCCAGCCCGGACGCCACCGTGGAGGCGATGGCCAGCAGCGAGGAGCTGACGTTGCGGATGCGGGGCACCTTGTACTCGCGGCCCAGCTCCATCTGGGTGACCAGCGCCCAGACCTTGCCCGGGACGTACTTGCCCAGCCCGGAGATGAACGAGATCCGCGCGGCGGCCCGCAGCGGCAGCGGCGACCCGAGCCCGGCGAGGAACACCCGCCAGCCCAGCATCCACGCCACCAGGCCGCCGACCCCGGCCAGGAAGGCGCCGACGAGGGCGGTCCACGACATGCGCCCGAACGCGTCGACGGTCTCGTCCCACTGCGCCAGGAGGCCGTACGCGCAGAAGGCCAGGGCGAGCAGCACCAGCGCGGCCCGCAGGACGCCCATGGCCCGCTGCTTGGAAATCACCCGCATAGCCTAGGCCAGCCCCCCGCGCCCCCGTTCCCGGTCACCGGCGGCCTTGTTCAATGACCTGAGGTCAATAATAATGACCTCAGGTCAATAGTGGCCCTGAGAGGAGTTCCCCATGTCCCTGTTCCGCGGAGTCCGCCATCTGCACCTGCGGGTCGCCGACGCCGGGCGGTCGGCCGCCTTCTACGAGCGGGCGCTCGGCATGACCCGGGTGGCGGCCAAGTTCGACGACAAGATGATCATCCTGGTCACCCCCGGCGGCGGCGACATGTTCACCGTCAGCGAGGAGTCGGTGCCCACCGAGTTCGAGGCCCCCCGCGAGCGGGTCGGGAGGATCGGGGGCCTGGACCACTTCGGCGTCGAGGTCACCGGCGTCGGCGTGTTCGCCGAGGCCCTCGACCAGGTCACCGGAGCGGGCGGTGAACTGGTCGGCCGGGAGATCATCCCGCCGGGCATCCACTCGGCGTTCGTCCGCGACCCCGACGGCTACGTGTTCCAGGTCTACGCCTTCGCCCCCGAGGTGAAGAGCGCCATGCCGTAACCTCGTGCGTCATGGCCCCGACCCGCCGCAGGCTGTCGCCGGACGAGCGGCGCGCCGAACTCGTCGACGCCGCGATCCGCGTGCTGCGCGAGCAGGGCGAGCCGGTCAACCGGGCCGCCGCGGTGACCGCCGCGGCGGGTGCGGCCAAGGCGACCTTCTACGTCTACTTCGCCTCCTGGGAGGACATGCTCGCCGCCGTCCGCGACCGGGTGATGGACGACTACAGTGCGCCGCTGCGCGACCGGCTGGCCGACCCCGCGCCGCAGGACTGGCGGGCGATCCTGGACGGGGAGATCGACCGGTTCGTGGACTTCACCCTCGGGCTGGGCGGGCTGCACCAGGCGGTGTTCCACTCCCCGGCGGCGCTGGCCCCCATCGCCGAGGAGCGTTCGGCCACCACGCTGATCGCCCGGATGATCCGGCGCGGCGTCGCCGACGGCACCCTGCGGGACGTCGAGCCCGACACCGCCGCCGAACTGTTCTTCGCCGCCCTGCACGCCACCGCCGACGCGGTCGCCCAGGGCGGCGACCGCGCCCGCTGGTGCGCCGGCCTGCGCGACCTGACGCACCGCTGGCTGACGCCCGGTCCTGCCGCGCCGGACGCGGGGAGGCAATAGGCTGTCGGGCGCTATGAAGCTTGCTGATGCGGTCGCGTTCGTCGGCCACCAGGTGCACATCTGCCGGTTCCGCGAGGCGGGGACGCTGCTCCGCTGGATGGGCGGCGACCTGCGCGGGAAGCGCGTCCTCGACGTCGCGGGCGGTGACGGGTACTGGGCGGGCCAGGCCCGCAAGCGCGGCGCGCACGCCGTGTCCATCGACCTCGCCCGCCCCAAGATGGAGTACGGGAAGACGCTGGCGCACCCGCCCGCGCTCATCGAGGGCGACGCGCTCGCGCTGCCGTTCGCCGACGGGTCGTTCGACGCCGTGCTGTCGGTGTGCGCGATCGAGCACTTCGACGACGGGGGGCGCTCGCTGGCCGAGATGGCGCGCGTGCTGCGGCCCGGCGGGGAGATCTTCATGTCCGCCGACGTGCTCAGCCGCGCCGACGCCTGGCCGAAGCTGCGGGACGCGCACAAGGCCAAGTACCACGTGCAGCACACCTACACGCACGAGTCGCTGAGCGCGCTGATGGACGAGCACGGCCTCGACGTGGTCGGGCACTCCTACCAGTTCCGCACCGCCGCCGCCGAGCGCCTGTACCTGTCGCTGTCGGCGTACGGGGGCAAGGTCGGATTCAACGCGGCGGCCCCGCTGGCACCGCTGGTCGCGCTGGGAGACCGCCGCGCGCCGAACGTTCGCGGCAGCATCGTCCTGGTCCGGGCGCGGAAGCGTTCCTGACCGGTTACAAGGCGGTACGCCCCAAAGGACACGTAGGGCGATCCTCGCTCCCTCGAACCCGGGATCGGCGTAGGCTCTCAAAAGGGACGTGATCCCCGACACGACGATCCTAGGGAGGACCGTGGCGCCTCGGATTCTCGTTGACGCCACCGCCGTACCCGCCGACCGTGGTGCGCTGGGCCGCTATGTGGACGGACTGCTCGGCGCGCTGCACGCCAAGGGCGCCGACCTGGTGGTCGCCTGCCAGCGGTCGGACGTGGCACGCTACGGTGCGCTGGCCCCGGGAGCGCGGATCGTGGCGGGGCCCGCCGCGCTGGCGCACCGTTCGGCCCGGCTGGCATGGGAGCAGAACGGCCTGCCGCTGGTCGCCAGGCAGGCGGGGGCGGACGTCATCCACCAGCCGTACTACACGGTGCCGATGGGGGCGCGCTGCCCCACCGTGGTGACCGTGCACGACGTCACCCACTTCACCGAGCCGGAGGAGCACAACCCCGTCCGGTCCGCCTACCTGAAGTCGGCGACCCGCACGGCGGCGCGCCGGGCGACCCGGCTGATCGTGCCGTCCAACGCCACCCGCGACGACCTGGTGCGGCTGCTGGACGCCGACGGCGACCGCATCGACGTGGCGTACCACGGCGTCGACCACAAGGCGTTCCACCGGCCCGCCGAGGACGAGGTCAAGCGGGTCTCCGACCGGCTCGGCCTGCACGGCCACCCCTACATCGCCTTCCTCGGCACTCTGGAGCCCCGCAAGAACGTGCCCAACCTGATCCGGGGCTGGGTGCGGGCGGTCGCGGAGATGCACGAGCCGCCCGCGCTGGTGCTGGCCGGGGGCAGCGGCTGGGACGACGAGGTGGACGCGGCGCTGGCGACCGTCCCGTCCCATCTGCGGGTGATCCGGCCGGGCTATCTGAGCTGGTCGTCGCTGCCGGGGTTCCTCGGCGGGGCGCTGCTGGTGGCGCTGCCGAGCCGGGGCGAGGGGTTCGGGCTGCCGGTGCTGGAGGCGATGGCGTGCGGCGCTCCGGTGCTGACCACCCGGCGCGCGTCGCTGCCGGAGGTCGGCGGCGACGCGGTCGCCTACACCGAGCCGGACGCCGACGGGATCGCCACCGCGCTGCGCGAGCTGATCAGCGACCCGGTCCGGCGGGCGGGGCTGGCCAAGGCGGCGTTCGCCCGCTCGCAGCGGTTCAGCTGGGCGGCGTCGGCGGACGCGCACCTGGAGTCCTACCGGCGGGCGTGCTGACCCGGCCGGGGTGACCAGTAGGCTCTGCTGGCGTGGAGGCCATTCTTCTGGTGGGCGGTCAGGGCACCCGGCTGCGGCCGCTGACGTTGTCCACGCCCAAGCCGCTGTTGCCGATGGCGGGCGTCCCGCTGCTGGAACACCAGCTCACCCGCGCCCGGGAGGCGGGGGTGCGGCGGATCGTGTTCGCCACCTCCTACCGGGCGTCGATGTTCGCCGAGGCGTTCGGCGACGGCTCCCGGCTGGGGCTGGAGCTGGTGTACGTCACCGAGGACGAGCCGCTGGGCACCGCCGGGGCCATCCGCAACGCCGCCGAGGCGCTGACCTGCGGCCCGGCCGAGCCGGTCGCGGTGCTCAACGGCGACATCCTGTCCAGCCACGACCTGACCGCGCAGGTCGCCGCGCACCGCAAGGCCGACGCCGCGGTGACCCTGCACCTGACGCTGGTGGAGGACGCCCGGCGGTACGGGGCGGTGCCGACCGCGCCGGACGGGCGGGTGCTGGCGTTCGTGGAGAAGTCCCCGAACCCGCCCACCAACCAGGTCAACGCGGGCTGCTACATCTTCCGCCGGTCGGTGATCGACGAGATCCCCGAGGGCCGGGTGGTGTCGGCCGAGTACGAGGTCTTCCCCGGGCTGCTGGCCGGCGGGGCCCCCATCTACGGCTACGTCGAGGCCGCGTACTGGCTGGACGTGGGCACCCCGGCGGCGTTCGTACGGGGCGCGTCGGACCTGGTCACCGGGGCGATGACGTCCCCGGTGGTGTCGGGCGCCGAGCACGGCGTGCTGACCCTGCCCGGCGCGTTCGTCGCGCCCAGCGCCCGGGTCGGCGGCGGCACCACGGTCGGCGAGGGCGCCCGCGTGGGGGAGAAGGCGCAGGTCGAGTCGAGCGTGCTGTTCGACGGCGCGGTGGTCGAGTCGGGCGCCCGGGTGGTGCGCTCGGTGATCGGCCGGGGCGCGCGGATCTGCTCCGGCGCGGTGCTGGCGGACGTCGTCATCGGCGACGGGGCGTCCATCGGGCCGGGCAACGAGCTGCTGGACGGGCTGCGGGTATGGCCGGGCGTGGAACTGCCTCCGATGGCGGTCCGGTTCTCGCACGACGCGTGAGGGCCGCCCCGGGGGCCCGGACGCGGACCTGGCGGCCCCCGTGGCCGGTGGACGTGGCGATGACGCTGTCGCCGCACCGCCGGGGCGGCCACGACCCCGCGTACCGGGTGACGCCGGACGGGGCGGTGTGGCGTGCGTCGTTCACCCCGGACGGCCCCGGCACGCTGCGGGTCCTCGGGCGGCCCGGCCCCGGTGAGGTGGAGGCGTCCGCGTGGGGGCCGGGCGCGGCGTGGCTGCTGGAGAGCCTGCCCGAGCTGCTGGGCTCGGCGGACGAGCCCGACGGGCTGGAGCCGGTGCACCGCGCCGTCCGGGACGGGCTGGCGCGGCGGCGCGGGCTGCGGATCGGGCGGAGCAACCGGGTGTTCGAGGCGCTGGTGCCCGCCGTGCTGGAGCAGAAGGTCGTCAGCATCGAGGCGTGGCGCGCCTGGGGTTACCTGCTGCGGCGGTTCGGGGAGCCCGCGCCGGGCGCGCCGGACCTGCGGGTTCCTCCGCCGCCCGCCGTGTGGGCCCGCATCCCGTCGTGGGAGTGGCACCGGTCGGGGGCGGAGTTCGTCCGGGCCCGCACCATCATGAACGCGGCGCGGGTCGCCTCCCGCCTGGAGGAGGACGCCGCCGAGCACCGGCTCCGGTCACTGCCGGGCATCGGCGTGTGGACGGCCGCCGAGATCCGGCAGCGCGCCGTCGGCGATCCCGACGCCGTCTCCGTGGGCGACTACAACCTGCCCGCCCTGGTGGGCTGGGCGCTGGCCGGCCGCAAGGTCGACGACGCCGGGATGCTGGAGCTGCTGGAGCCGTACGCGGGGCATCGCTACCGGGTCACCCGGCTGCTGGAGCTGTCCGGGGCCCGTCCCCCGCGGCGCGGGCCTCGGATGCCGGTGCGCGACTACCGCTCCTTCTGACCCGTTCCCGGGCCCGTGACCTGCGGTCGCGACCGGCACCGCGGCGGCGCAGCCAGAAGTTGCCGGGCGTCCAGTCGAGGCCGTCGCGGCTGTCGGCGCCGAACAGCGGGCCGAGCACGGCGAGGGCGGCGAAGACGGCGAGCATGACGTACATGGGAAGTCCTCGGGGGTCGATGGTGAAGGTGGACTCCCGCGCGGGTCGCGATCGAAGGGGGGCGGGTTCGCCGCCGTGTCTCCGTCGCACCTCCAGTCTGGACCGGTCCGATTGTTCAGGTCCAGCGACTATTTCTGCATGGAACGTGTAAGAATCGCTGAACTATGTTGGATCTGTCCCGGTTGCGGGTGCTTCGTGAGCTGAAGCTGCGGGGCACGGTCGGCGCGGTCGCGCAGGCCCTCGGCTACAGCCCTTCGGCGGTGTCCCAGCAGCTCGCCCAGCTCCAGCGGGACGTCAACGTGCCCCTCGTGGAACGCGTGGGACGGCGGCTGAGGCTCACCGAGGCCGGGGAGGTGCTCGCCGGGCACGCCGAGGCGCTGCTGGCCCGCGCGCAGCAGGCCGAGGAGGAGGCCGTCGCCGCGACCGGCCGGGTGGTGGGAACGGTCCGCGTGGTCGGCTACCAGACGGCGCTGATCCACCTGCTGGCCCCGGTGCTGCCCGGCCTGGCCGAGCGGCATCCGGAGCTGACCGTCGAGGTGATCGACGAGGAGTTCGTCCGGGTGCTCCAGGCGCTGGTGCTCCAGGAGGTCGACATCGTCATCACCGACGAGTACTCGGCGCTGCCCCGGCCCCGCCGTTCGGAGCTGAACGCCGAGCTGCTGTTCACCGAGCCGATGCGGCTGGCGCTGCCCGCCGGGCATCCCGCGGCGGCCGGCGGCGGCCCGGTGCGGCTGGCCGACCTCACGCAGGACGCCTGGGTGACCGGCCACCCCGGCACCAACCACGCGGAGCTGCTGGAGCGGGCCTGCGTCGACCTGGCCGGGTACCGGCCGCGGATCCTGCACCGCTCCAACGACATCGCCGTGATCATGGCGCTGGTCGCGCACGCCCCGGCGGCCTGCCTGTTCCCCGACGTGGGGCAGGGCGAGCGCTTCCCCGGCGTGGTGGTCCGCGACCTCGCCGACGCCGAGCTGCGCCGCCACGTGGTGGTGTGGACCCGGATCGGCGCGGAGGTCCGGCCCTCGGTGCGGGTGGTGCTGGAGTCGCTGCGCGCGTCCGCCGCCGAGCTGGCCGGGCGGTTCCCGAGCCTCACCCTGGTCGGCCCGCCGCCGGGGGAATAGATCCGGACGGCGGGGCCTTGTCCCGAAGGCGCCCGGGGCCCCCGGATCGCCGCCGAATATGACGTTTGGCATAGAGTGCGGTCCATGGACTCTGCCAGCACGGTGACCGAATCGGCACTGCGCCGGGCGCTGGCCCGCGCGCGCGACGGCAAGACCCTCGACCCCGCCGAGGCCACCACCCTGCTCCACGCCCGCGGACCCCACCTGGACCGCCTCCTGGAGTACGCCTCCCGCACCCGCGACGCGGGCCTGGAGGCGGCCGGACGGCCCGGGACCATCACCTACAGCCGCAAGGTGTTCATCCCGCTGACCCGGCTGTGCCGGGACCGCTGCGGCTACTGCACCTTCGCCACCGTCCCGCACCGCCTGGACTCGCCGTACCTGAGTCCGGACGAGGTGCTGGAGATCGCCCGGCAGGGCGCGGCGATGGGCTGCAAGGAGGCCCTGTTCACCCTCGGCGACCGGCCCGAGGACCGCTGGCGGCAGGCCCGCGAGTGGCTCGACGCGCACGGCTACGACGACACGCTCTCCTACGTCCGGGCCATGGCGATCCGGGTCCTGGAGGAGACCGGCCTGCTGCCGCACCTCAACCCGGGGGTGCTGACCTGGCGCGACTTCCAGCGGCTCAAGCCGGTGGCGCCCTCGATGGGCATGATGCTGGAGACCACCGCGACCCGCCTGTTCAGCGAGCGCGGCGGCCCGCACTTCGGCTCGCCCGACAAGGACCCGGCCGTCCGGCTGCGGGTGCTGGAGGACGCGGGGCGCAGCAACGTGCCGTTCACCACCGGGATCCTCATCGGCATCGGCGAGACCGTGGAGGAGCGCGCCGACTCCCTGTTCGCCATCCGCCGGACCATGCGCGAGTACGGGGCGATCCAGGAGGTCATCGTCCAGAACTTCCGCGCCAAGCCCGACACCAAGATGCGCGCCACCCCGGACGCCGAACTGGCCGAACTCGCCGCCACGATCGCGGTGGCCCGGCTGGTGCTCGGCCCCAAGGCCCGCATCCAGGCCCCGCCGAACCTGGTGGACGACGAGTACGGGCTCATGCTGCGGGCGGGCATCGACGACTGGGGCGGCGTGTCGCCCCTGACGCCCGACCACGTCAACCCCGAACGCCCCTGGCCGCAGATCGACGACCTGGCCGCCCGCACCGCCGAGCACGGCTTCACGCTGCGGGAACGCCTGACCATCTACCCCGAGTACGTGCGGCGCGGCGAGCCCTGGCTGGACCCGAGGCTCACCGCCCACGTCGCCGCGCTCGCCGACCCCGCCACCGGCCTGGCCCGCGAGGACGCCGTCCTGGAGGGCCGCCCCTGGCAGGAGCCGGACGGCGGGTTCCCCACCTCGGCGGGCCGGACCGACCTGCATGTCGAGATCGACACCACCGGCCGCACCGCCGACCGCCGTGACGACTTCGACGAGGTGTACGGCGACTGGGACGCCCTGCGGGACCGGGTCAAGGCCCCCCGGCGGTTCGACGCCGACGTGCGGGCCGCGCTCGCCCACGCCGAGCAGGACCCCGCCGGGATCTCCGACGACGAGGCCCTCGCCCTGCTGCACGCCGACGGGCCCGAACTGGAGGCGCTCGCCCGGCTCGCCGACGACCTGCGCCGCGACGCGGTCGGCGACGACGTCACCTACGTCGTCACCCG
>DATADI010000466.1:0-8479 GCA_036258615.1 Thermomonospora sp.
GGCGCCGCGTCCCGGTCTCAGCGCCGGGTCAGCTCGTCGATCAGGGCCTCCCAGCGGGCGCCGACCTCGGGCAGCGCGTAACGGTCCGCCGAGCGGCGGGCGCGCTCGCCGAGCCGCCGCCGCAGCGCGTCGTCCTCGATGACCTTGCGCAGCGCGGCGGCCAGCCCGCCCACGTCCTTGGGGGGCACCAGCAGCCCGTTCTCGCCGTGGGTGATCAGCTCGCCGGGGCCGGTGGGGCAGTCGAAGGCCACCACCGGCAGCCCCTTGCTCATCGCCTCCAGGATCACCATCGGCATGCCCTCGTACCGGGACGACAGCACGCACACCGACGCCCGCGCCAGCTCGGGCCCCAGGTCGGTGCTGGGGCCGCGCAGCTCGACGGTGCCCTCCAGCCCCAGCTCGGCGATCAGCTTGGCCAGCCGGGCCCGCTCCCGGCCCGAGCCGAAGATCCGCAGCGACCAGTCCGGATGCGCCGGCGCGACCTCCGCGTAGGCGCGCACCAGCAGGTCGTAGCCCTTCTGCCGGGTCAGCCGGCCGGCCGTGACGATCACCTTGGCGTCCAGGTCGGCGGAGCCGCCGTTCAGCTCGGGGATCGCGTTGGGCACCTGCTCGATCCGGGGCCGCCCGCCGTCCAGCAGCGCCCCGAAGTCGCGCACGGACGCCTGGGTGAGCACGGTCAGCAGATCCAGCCTCGGGTAGGACTTCACGATCCCCGACCGCAGCCAGGGCTTGTAGGCGCTGAGGTTCATGTGGTCCTGGCCGATGGTCACCACCCGGCGCGGGGCCACCTCGGCGATCAGCATGTTGTGCACGGGCTTGGTGCCGATGAGCACGTCGGCCCCGCCGGAGGCCAGCAGCCGCGCCATGCGCAGGTCGGTCCACAGGCTGACCCCGGGGGCGGTCACGTCCCGCCGGGGCGTCAGCACGCTGGGGACGCGGGACAGCAGCCGTTCCAGCCGTCCGGGCGGGCGGGTCTGGTCGTGCACGTCCACGACCCGCACACCGGGCGGGAACGCGAAGAACGGCTTGTCCTCCTTGCGCACCACGCTGACGACCTCGACGTCGTAGCGCTGCGCCAGGTGGCCCGCCAGGTTGAGCGCGGTGCGGATGGTGCCGCCCATCCCGTAGGCGTGCTGGATCAGGATGCGGATCCGCAGCCGTTCCCCGGCCTCTCCCCGGCCCCGCAGCGAGCACGCCAGCCGCAGCAGCAACAGCGCCGAGCGGCGCAGCAACCGGAGCCCTCGTCCCGCCGTCCTGCGCGCCACTCCCCGGGCCTTCCTGCGCACGCCACCCCACCCCGTCACGCGCCACCCCATCTCTGAGGCCGATATGCCCGGCTCGCCCGAGATATCGCCTGTTTCCCTCAGAAGACGCCCATGCCCCCCGAAGCTGTTGCCTCCGCGGCGGAAAAAGATCACGTACCGTGGTGCCCGGACGGTGGATGTCGTGCCGGACAGGAGGGTCCACGCCGGGAATGGACGACTACCGCACGGTCAACCGGGCGCTGTGGGACGCGTGGGTGCCGCTCCACGTCGCCGGCGAGTTCTACGACGTCCCGGGGTTCCTCGCCGGGGCCACCACCCTGCGCGACTTCGAGGTCGCCGAGGTCGGGGACGTCACCGGCCGGACGCTGGCGCACCTGCAGTGCCACTTCGGCCTCGACACCCTGTCGTGGGCACGGCGCGGCGCGAGCGTCACGGGGCTGGACTTCTCCGCGCCCGCGATCGACACCGCCCGCTCGCTCGCCGCGGAGTGCGGCCTCGACGCCCGCTTCGTCGTCGCGGACGTGTACGACGCCCGCGAGGCGCTGGGGGAGACCTACGACATCGTCTACACCGGGATCGGCGCCCTGAACTGGCTGCCGGACGTCGACAGGTGGGCGCGGGTGGCCGCCGGGCTGGTGCGTCCGGGCGGCTTCCTGTACCTCGTGGAGTTCCACCCGGCGGGCGACATGCTCGACGACGAGGAGGGACGCACGGTCGCCTACGACTACTTCGACCGCGGCCCCCATCACTGGGACGAGCCCGGCACCTACACCGGCGACGGCGCCCCGCCGGGCGACATGCGGTCGGTGCAGTTCCTCCACGGGCTGGGCGAGGTGGTCAGCGCCCTGGTGGCGGCCGGGCTGCGCCTGGAGTTCCTGCACGAGCACGACTTCACGCTGTTCCGCCGGTTCGCGGCGCTGGAGCGCGACGGCGTGCTCTACCGCCAGCCGGCGGGCCGTCCGCGCGCGCCGCTCATGTACTCGCTGCGCGCCACCCGCCCGTCGTGACCGGCGGCATCACGGTGAACCTCACCCCAACGGTAGGTGTCGGGTTGATAACGGACCGATTCGCCGGATAGGGATGACGGGAAGCCCCGCGCGGGGGATGCTTCTTGACAGGGAAGTCGACGGGGAGCGACCCGAGACCGCGGGCGACGAGCTGGAGACTTCGGGTAGGGAGGCCCGGGATGACGGGAACGGCCGAGATCCTCCGTGTGGACGTGCGCACGGTCGGCCTGTGGACGGTGCTGGATCTGCGCGGCGAACTCGACGTCGCCGGGCTGCCCGCCCTCCAGCAGCGCGTGGACGAGGTCTGCGCCGGGCGCAGGCCGCCGCGCCTCGTGATCGACATGTCGTCGGTCACCTTCATGGACTCCTGCGGGCTGGGCGCCCTGGTGCGGGCCTGGAAGCGGGTCGGCGGCATGCAGGGGCGGTTCGTGCTCGTGGGGCTGCAGCCGCGCGTCGCCCGGGTGCTGGACATCACCGGCATGCGGCGGGCGTTCGAGATCTACGACAGCGTGTCGGAGTTCACCGGCGCCTGAGCGGCGGGCTCAGCGGGCGGTGCGGGCCCCGCGGGGGGCCGTGGCGTCCTCGGCCCGGTCGCAGCCGTCGTAGCCCGGGGCGTCACCGGGCCCGGAGTGCTCGGCGGGGTCGTCGGGCAGGAAGTGCTCGGCCAGGACGGCGCGCTGGGTGGTCCGCGCGCGCTCGTGCAGCGCGCGGCCCTCGTCGGTGAGGGAGACGAAGACGGCGCGCCGGTCGTCGGGGCACATGCCGCGCTGGAGGAGCCCGGCGCGCTCCAGCCGGGCCACCGTGCGGGACAGGGCGCTCTGGCTGAGGTACATCTCCGCGCCGAGCTGGTGCATCTTGACCTTCGGGCGGCCGGATTCGGCCATCCGGTCCAGCGCCTCGAACTCGCTCATCCCGATGCCGTGTGCGTCCTGCAGCGCCCGGTCGAGCGCGCACGACACCCTGCTGTAGCAGGCGAGCACCTCACGCCAGCGGCGGGCCAGCTCGCCAGCGGCCGCGTCGGTCATGCCCGGACCCTAGCATGTCCACGCATTAGATGCAAACGCATTTAATGCGTGGACATTTGATGCGCGTGCATGTAACTTCTCCTCCCGTGACTACGACCAAGACCCCGGCAACCCGGGAGAACCCCTCCGCCCCCGATGAGTCCCAGGAGCGGCAGCGCTGGCCGGCGCGCCTGTGGGGCGTCCTCGTCGTGCTGTCCCTGGTGCTGTTCCTCGACGGACTCGACGTCTCCATGGTCGGCGTCGCGCTGCCGTCGATCGGCGCCGAGCTGGGCCTCGGCACCTCCAGCCTCCAGTGGATCGTCAGCGGCTACGTCCTCGGCTACGGCGGGCTGCTGCTGCTCGGCGGGCGCACCGCCGACCTGCTCGGCCGCCGCCGCGTCTTCCTGGTCGCGCTGGCGGTGTTCGCGATCGCGTCCCTGGTGGGCGGGCTCGTCGACTCCGGCCCGCTGCTGATCGCCACCCGGTTCATCAAGGGCGTCAGCGCGGCCTTCACCGCCCCCACCGGGCTGTCGATCATCACCACCACGTTCGCCGAGGGCCGGGCCCGCAACAAGGCCCTGTCCATCTACACCGTCTTCGGCGCCAGCGGCTACTCCTCCGGCCTGATCTTCGGCGGCCTGATGACCGGGATCGGCTGGCGCTGGACCTTCCTCATGCCGGTGCCCATCGCGGTCGCCGCGCTGGTCGCCGCCTACCTGCTGATCCCGCGGGACACCCCCGCCGCCAGCGGCGGCCACGACATCCTCGGCGCCGTCACCTCGACCTCGGCGATGCTCGTGCTCGTCTACAACCTGGTCTCCGCGCCGGAGCGCGGCTGGGCCGACCCGCTGACCATCGGGCTGTTCGTCGCCGCCGCCGCGCTGCTGGCCGCGTTCGTCGCCGTGGAGCAGCGGCTGCGGCACCCGCTGGTGCGGCTGGGCATCCTGCGCAAGGGCTCGCTGGTGCGGGCCAACATCGCGATCGTCGCGCTGTTCGGCTCCTACCTGTCCTTCCAGTTCATCGTGACCCTGTACCTGCAGGACGTGCTGGGCTGGGAGCCGCTGAAGATGGCCCTGGCGCTGCTGCCGATCGGCCTGCTGGTGGCGCTGAGCGCCCCGTACGCCGGGACGATGATCGACAGGTTCGGCACCGCCCGGTTCATCATCGGCGGCATGCTCGCGCTGGTCGTGGGCTACGTGCTGTTCCTGCCGATCGACACCTCCCCGACCTACGTGACCGCGATCCTGCCGAGCGTCCTGCTGCTGGGCGTCGGGTTCGCGCTGGGCTTCCCGTCCATCAACGTGCAGGCCACCGCGGGCATCGACGACGACGAGCAGGGGCTGGCCGCGGGCCTGGTGCAGACCGCCGGGCAGGTCGGCGCCGCGCTGGTGCTGGCCGTCACCACCGCCCTGATCTCCACCGACCACGCCGCCGAGGGCGGTGCGCCGGTCCAGGAGTCCATGCTCGACGCCTTCCGGCCCGGCCTGATCTTCGTCACGTTCGTGGCGCTGGTCGGCCTGGCCGTCACGGCGGCGCCGCTGCTGCGCCGCCGCGGTGCGGGCGCGCACCGGGCGGAGGCGGTCCCGGCGGTCCCGGCCGCCGTGGCCGACGAGGCCTGACCCGGACGACCACCGGAGAGGGGCGCGGCGTCCGTCGCGCCCCTCTTGCCGTCCGGTGAACACTCGGCGAACGGGAGGGCGCGCCCGCCGGGCCGGTGGCACCGCGCCGCCGGATCGATCATCGTGGAGTCCGGTCGGTGCGCAGCGGACGCGGGCGGAGGCGAGCGGTGGTCAGGAAGACGGCCGGACGGGACGAGGAACGGCGGCCCGCCCGGCTGGCCGCGCCCTGGGCGGTGGGCGGGCTCACCGCCGTCGTCACCGCGCTGACCATGTCGCTGGACCTGGTGTCGCTGCCCGTCCCCGTCCAGCTCGCCGTCACCGGCGGGGTCACCGTCCTGGCCGGGCTGGTGGCCTGGGGCTCGCAGCGCGGCGCCGACCCGCCCGAGCCCGGAGCGCCGCCCGCGGTCGCCGCCGGCAACGGGACCCCCGCCCAGCTCCCGCCGGTGATCGCGCACTTCACCGGGCGCGGCGCGACCCTCGCCGACCTGCACGCGCTGTTCGCCGACACCGCCGGGCGGCGGCGCGCGCGGGACACCGACCGCACCGCCCCGCACGTGGTGTCGATCCACGGCCCGGCCGGGGTGGGCAAGTCCGCGCTGGTGACCCGGTTCGCGCACGAGATCGCCGCCCGCTACCCCGACGGCCAGCTCTACTTCGACCTGCGCGGCGGCCGGGACGCCCGGGTACGGCCCGAGGAGGTCCTCATCGGCTTCCTGCTGGCGCTGGGCGTCCGGCTCACCACCGACCCCGGCGGCCTGCAGGAGCTGCAGAAGCTGTGGTGGAGCTGGGCGCGGGGACGGCGCATCCTGGTCTTCCTCGACAACGCCCAGGACGCGGAGCAGGTCCAGGCGCTGATCCCGCCCGAGCCGCGCTGCGCCGTGCTGGTCACCTCCCGCCAGCCGCTGTACCTGCGCAACACCCACGACCGGCGGCTGCACGAGTTCACCGAGTCGCAGGGCGTGGAGCTGCTGGCGCGGCTGGCCGGGGACGAGCGGGTCGCCGACGACCCGGACTCGGCGGTGCGGGTGGTCGAGCTGTGCGGCCACCTGCCGCTGGCGATCGGCATCTGCGGGGGGCGGCTGGCCGCGCGGGAGAACTGGACGCTGCGGGAGATGGCCGGCCGGCTGGCCGACGAGCGCCGCCGCCGCCTCGACGAGCTGGAGGTGGTGGCCTGGCAGGCCGACCAGAGCGTCCGGGCCTCGCTCCAGCTGTCCTACGACGACTGCACGCCCACCCAGCGGCGGCTGCTGCGCTCGTTCGGGGTGCTGGACGCGCCGGACGTGCAGGGCTGGGCGGCCGGCGAGCTGCTGGGCGTGTCCACCCTGGAGGGCGACGACCTGCTGGAGGCCCTGGTCGACGCGCAGCTGGTGGAGTACTCCGGCCGCGACGCCACCGGGGCCACCCGCTACCGGCTGCACGACCTCGTCCGCCTGTACGCCCGGGAACGCGCCGACAAGGAGGACCCGCCCGAGCACCGCCGCCAGGCCGTGGAACGCGTCGTCGGCGGCTACCGGGAACGCGCCGAGCAGCGGGCCGCAGCCCGCTGGCCGCAGGACTGGCAGCGCCGCAGCGGCCCCCGGCCGCCCGACGGGGGCGGCGCGTCGGCGATGGACTGGCTCGGCAGCGAGCGCCTGGCGCTGCTGGCGCTCATCGACCAGGCCGCCCGGCTGGAGCTGTGGGAGCTGGTGTGGCGGCTCGGCCGGGCGTCGTGCTCGCTGTTCCACTCGCTGCGGGTGTTCTGGCAGGAGTGGCGGACCGTCGCCGAGATCACCTGCGAGGCCGCCCGCCGCCTGGGCGACCCCCGCGCCCAGGGCATCGCGCTGCTGGAACGGTCGGCCGTGCTCGGCGACCAGGGGCAGAACGCCGAGGCGCAGGCCGACGCGCTGGCGGCGCTGGAGCTGTTCGAGGGCCTGCGCGAGGGCTGGTGGATCGCGCGGGCGCAGCGCGCCGTGGGCATGACCCTGCGCCGCGCCGGGAACCTGGACGAGGCCCAGGGCAGGCTCCAGCGCGCCGCCGAGACGTTCCGCGACGAGGGCGACGTGTGGTGGCGTGCCCGCACCCAGCGGAACCTCGGCGAACTGCGGCTGGCGCAACGCCGGTACGCCGAGGCCCGGGAGCTGCTGGAGGAGGCGCTGGCCGTCTTCCGCCGCAACGGCAACAACTACTCCCAGGCCCAGACCTTGCGGGCCCTCGGCGAGGTGCTCGCCGCCGAGGCCCGCGACCTGCGCTCCCGGACCCGCCACGAGGAGGCCGAACGCCGGTTCACCCAGGCCGCCGCGATCCTGGAACGCGCCGCCGAGGCGTTCCGGCTCCGGCACGAGCAGTGGGAGGAGGCCCGCTGCCTGCGCGCCGCCGGAGAGGTCGGCGACCCCCGCAACGGGCTGCGGGAGCTGACGTTCGTCGTGCGGGCCGAGGAGATGCTGGCCGGGCTCGGCGACACCTGGGGAGTGGCGCGCACCCGCCTGTCCATCGGCCGCGCCCTGGACCGGCTCGGCCGCCTGGAGGAGGCGGTGCGGGCCATCCAGTCCGCGGCGGACGCGTTCCGTGAGCTGGAGGACCGCTGGGGCGAGGCGCGCAGCCTGCGGACCCTGGCCGAGGTGCTGGTCGCGGCGGGCCGCCTCGACGACGCCCGGGTCCCGGCCGACCGCGCCCTGGAGATGTACCGCAGGCTGGGCAACGAGGCCGGCGAGGCCCGCGCCCGCGTCGTGCTGGCCCGGGCGCTCGGCGAGGCGGAGGCCGACCGGTGACATAGTGAGATGAGGCACACGCAACAGGGAGGACGCATGCACCACGAAGTCCGCGGCGTCGTCGCCCGCACCAAGGGGGCCCCGGTCACGATCGAGACCATCCTCGTACCCGACCCCGGGCCGGGTGAGGCGCTGGTGAGGGTGCAGACCTGCGGGGTGTGCCATACCGACCTGCACTACCGGGAGGGCGGGATCAACGACGAGTTCCCGTTCCTGCTCGGGCATGAGGCCGCCGGGGTGGTGGAGTCGGTGGGAGAAGGCGTCTCCGAGGTCGCCCCGGGTGACTTCGTCATCTTGAACTGGCGGGCCGTGTGCGGCCGGTGCCGGGCGTGTGCGCGGGGCCGTCCGTGGTACTGCTTCGCCACCCACAACGCGCGGCAGAAGATGACTCTGGCGGACGGTACGGAGCTGTCGCCGGCGCTGGGGATCGGGGCGTTCGCGGAGAAGACGCTGGTGGCCGCCGGTCAGTGCACGAAGGTCGATCCGGCCGCCAGTCCGGCCGCCGCCGGGCTGCTGGGCTGCGGTGTCATGGCCGGGATCGGCGCGGCGATCAACACCGGTGGTGTCACCCGCGGCGACAGCGTCGCGGTCATCGGCTGCGGTGGCGTCGGGGACGCCGCGATCACCGGGGCCCGGCTGGCGGGGGCGGCGCGGATCATCGCGGTGGACGTCGATGATCGCAAGCGGGAGTGGGCGAAGGGGTTCGGTGCGACCCACACCGTCAACTCGCGCGAGCAGGATCCGGTGGCGGCGATCCGGGAGCTGACCGGTGGGTTCGGTGCTGACGTGGTGATCGAGGCGGTCGGTCGTCCGGAGACCTATGAGCAGGCGTTTTAT
>DATADI010000467.1:0-14711 GCA_036258615.1 Thermomonospora sp.
GGGGGCGCCGCCGTCGTCAGGATTCGGCCTGGTCGTCCTCAGGCGGGAGCCTGTCGAGCATGCCCGCACCGAGCACCAGGTCCAGCAGCCGCCGCACATGCTCCCGGTAGAGCCTGCGGCCCTCCAGGGTGTCCGGCGCCACGACCGTGCCGTCGCCCTTGACGACCCCGCCGAAGAGGAAGCCGCGCATGCTCCAGATGACCATGTTCGCCCACATCATGTAGTCCGGGAGACCGACGATCTCCGGACCGGCGAACTCGGTGGTCCGCCGGAACACCGGCCGCAGGTAGAGGTCGTCGAGGTCGGCCAGGTCCTGCGCGTCCCTGAGGCCCCGGTGCTGCCAGACCGCCATCGCGTAGGGGTGGTCCAGGTAGAAGTCCAGGACCTGGGAGGCGAACCAGTGCGCCTTCTCGGCGTCGCGGGGGAAGCTGCCCTCCAGCGAGTCGAGCAGGTCGTTCTGCAGCCGGTAGAAGTCCTCGATGATCTTCCGGTAGAGGGCGACCTTCCCGCCGCGCTCGTGCACGTCCTCCAGGCTCACGCCGGCGGCGTTGGCGATCATCCGTCCGGTGACGTTGTCGTAGCCGATCTCGGCGAAGAGGCGCAACGCCGCGTCGGTGATCGGGTCGTCCGCGTACAGGGCCTCGCCGGTCCTCCCCTCCATGCTCACAACGTACGCAGCGGCCCGCCACGGCCTTCCCAGGCGTCAGGAGATCTTTCCGGACCCGGCCGAGGGGCGCTTATCCCGCCTTTCTGGCCGGCTGGGTCTACTGGCCCGCATGACCGACACCCGGCCGGGGCGAACCCGGCGCACACTGCTGACCGTAGGACTGGGAAGCGCCGCCCTGCTGGCGGTCCCGGCCCAGGCCGCCGCCGCGTCCTCCGCCGCCGCAGGACGCGGCGTGCGAAGGGTCGCCGACCGGGCCATGGACCGGTTCGACCACGGATGGCGCACCGGTGAGTGGGATCCGTTCCTGGCCATGCTCACCGACCGCTTCTCGTTCTGGTTCCCGGAAGGCCGGTGGCGGGGCCGTCACGAGGGCGAACGCGGACGGCAGGCGATCGAGGAGTGGGCGCGCTTCCACTCCGCCGGCGGCAACCGCGTGACCGGCACCCGCAGGTCCGTCGCCCCGCTCGGCGGCGCCAGGGTCCTGTACGAGTACGACACCCGGGGCTCGTCGCCGTCCACCGAGGGCTACCTCAACTGGGAGGCGATCATCGTGGAGGTGCGCGGCGACCGGCTCTGCGCCCTGCACGAGTACTGGGGCAACGTCCCCCCGGCCTGACCCGGGCCTTGCAGAATAAATTTCTGGTGCTCTAGAGTCTTCTTCTGTGACCGGACGGGAGAGGATCCTGCGCGCCGCCCTGGAGTGCTTCAGCCGCGACGGGGTGGCGGCGACGCCGCTCGGGCGGCTGCTGGCCGAGAGCAAGGTCAGCGCCGGGAGCTTCTACCACCACTTCTCCGGCAAGGAGCAGGTCGCGGCCGTCCTCTACACCGAGACGCTGGCGTCCTACCAGGACGGGTTCCTGCGGGAGCTGCGGCGGCACCCCGATCCGGCGGAGGCCGTACGGGCCGGTGTGGCGTTCCACGTCGGCTGGTGCGGGGCCAACCGGGAGCGGGCGCGGTTCCTGTTCACCGAGCGGGCCCCCGGGCCGGAGCAGGACGGCGGCGCGGAGCTGGCCGCGCGCAACCGGGCGTTCTTCGGCGAGGTCATGGACTGGTGGCGGATCCACCGGCACCACGGGGCGCTCCGGGACCTCGACATCACCATGGCGCACGTGCTGTGGCTCGGGCCCGCGCAGGAGTTGTGCCGGCTGTGGCTGTCCGGCCAGGTGCCGGAGCCGTCACCGGACCAGATCGCGCTGCTGGGCGAGGCCGCCTGGCTGGGTGTGCGCGCCACGGAAGGGAGCACGTCATGATCGCCATGTCCTACGCCGAGGTGATGGAGCGGGCGCGGGAGGAGACCCGCACGCTGGTGACCGTCGAGCGCGAGGGGGCCCGCGCGGTGGTCCGGCTGGACGACCCCGGGAAGCTCAACACGCTCAGCGCCGCCATGATGCTCCAGCTCCGGGAGGGGCTCGCCGGGGTGCTGGCGGACCCGGAGGTCCGGGCGGTGGTGCTCACCGGGACCGATCCGGGGTTCTGCACCGGCGGTGACCTGCGGATGATGCGGGAGGCTGTCCAGCGGCTCGCCGACCCGGCCGACGAGGCGGGGGCCACGCTCCCGTGGCGGTTCATCCGCGAGCAGTTCGGGGGCGTCGTCCGGCTCATCACGGGAGCCCCGGCGCCGGTGGTCGCGGCGGTCAACGGGGCGGCGGCCGGGGTGGGGCTGGCGATGGCGCTGGCCTGCGACCTGATCGTGGCGTCCGACCGGGCGGTGCTGGTGCCCGCGTTCGGGCGGCTGGGGCTGCTGCCCGAGGTCGGCACCAGCTGGTTCGTGACGCGGCGGCTCGGCTACCAGCGGGCCTTCGAGTACTACGTCTCGGGCGACCATCTCCCCGCCGCGCGGGCGCTGGAGCTGGGGCTGGTGAACGAGGTCGTTCCGCACGACGATCTGATGGCCCGCGCCGGGGAGTGGTGCGAACGGATGATCGCGCTGCCCGAGCACGCCCTGGCGATGGTGAAGCCGCTGCTGCGCCAGTCGATGGACATGACCTGGGAACAGTCCCTGGTGATGGAGGAGTTCGCCGAGCCCGGCTGCTTCACCACCAAGCCGTTCGCCCGCGCGGTGGAGGGCATGCTCGGCCGCTGAGCCGGGGTCATGCCGTTATCGGGATGAAACGTTTGAAAACGATCTCATCCGGAAACCCTCTCCAGGCACCCTTGTGATCGTCGTCACTGCCTGGAGGGCGCGTGTCCACCCCTACGGCCAGTCCACCCTCGTCCCCCCGCCGGAGCCGCTGGACGCCGAAGCAGGTCGCGATCTGGGGGGCGGTCAGCCTCCTCGGGGCCGTGGCCTGGGCGATCATCGCCCTCGTCCGGGGTGAGGAGGTCTCCGCCGCGTGGCTGGTGTTCGCGGCGCTCGCCTCGTACGCCATCGCCTACCGGTTCTACGCGCGGTTCATCACCTACCGGGTGCTGCGGGTGGACGACACCCGGGCGACGCCGGCCGAGCGGCTGGACAACGGCACCGACTACCACCCGACCGACCGGCGGGTGCTGTTCGGGCACCACTTCGCGGCCATCGCGGGGGCGGGGCCGCTGGTCGGGCCGGTGCTGGCGGCGCAGATGGGCTATCTGCCGGGCACGCTGTGGATCATCGTCGGGGTGATCTTCGCGGGCGCCGTGCAGGACATGGTGGTGCTGTTCTTCTCGATGCGCCGGGGCGGGCGGAGCCTCGGCCAGATGGCGCGCGAGGAGATCGGGCCGGTGGGCGGGGCGGCGGCGCTGATCGCCGTGCTGGCCATCATGATCATCCTGCTGGCGGTGCTGGCGCTGGTGGTGGTCAACGCGCCCAAGGACTCCCCGTGGGGCACCTTCTCGATCGCGATGACCATCCCGATCGCCCTGTTCATGGGCTTCTACCTGCGCTATCTGCGGCCGGGCCGGGTGATGGAGACCTCCGCGATCGGGGTGGCGCTGCTGCTGCTGGCGATCGTCGGGGGCGGCTGGGTGGCCGAGTCCGGGCTGGCCGACACCTTCACGCTGTCCGGCGAGTCGCTGGTGATCGCGCTGGTGGTGTACGGGTTCGTGGCGTCGGTGCTGCCGGTGTGGATGCTGCTGGCGCCCCGCGACTACCTGAGCGCGTTCATGAAGGTCGGCGTGGTGGTGCTGCTGGCGGTGGCGATCCTGCTGGCCTGGCCGACGATGCGGACGGAGGCGTTCACCGACTTCGCGTTCAACGGGCAGGGGCCGGTGTTCGCCGGGTCGCTGTTCCCGTTCGTGTTCATCATCATCGCCTGCGGGGCGCTGTCGGGCTTCCACTCGCTGGTCTCCTCGGGCACCACCCCGAAGATGATCATGAAGGAGTCGCAGGTCCGGGTGATCGGCTACGGCGGGATGCTCACCGAGTCGTTCGTGGCGATCATGGCGCTGACCGCGGCCTGCATCATCGACCCCGGCCTGTACTTCGCGATGAACATGCCGGGCCCGGCGCTCGGCCCCACGCTGGAGTCCGCCTCGGCCGCCGTGGCCAACCTGGGCTTCACCATCACCCCCGACCAGCTCGCGGCGGCGGCCCGGTCGGTGGAGGAGGCCACCCTCGTCGGCCGCAGCGGCGGCGCGCCCACCCTGGCCGTCGGGATCAGCGACATCCTGTCCGACCTGGTCGGCGGCGACTCGCTCAAGGCGTTCTGGTACCACTTCGCGATCATGTTCGAGGCGCTGTTCATCCTGACCACGGTGGACGCCGGGACGCGGGTCGGCCGGTTCATGCTGCAGGACACCGTCGGCAACGTCTGGAAGAAGGCCGGCGACGTGAGCTGGAAGCCCGGCCTGTACGCCGCCAGCGCGATCATCGTCGGGGCCTGGGGCTACTTCCTGTGGACCGGCGTCCGCGACCCGCTCGGCGGCATCAACCAGCTGTTCCCGCTGTTCGGGCTGGCCAACCAGCTGCTGGCGGCGATCGCCCTGGTGGTCTGCACCACGCTGCTGATCAAGTCCGGGCGGGCGAAGTGGGCCTGGGTCACGCTGATCCCGCTCGCGTGGGACGTGGTGGTGACGCTGACCGCCTCCTGGCAGAAGGTCTTCTCCGACGACCCCAAGGTCGGGTTCTTCGCCCAGCGTGAGCAGTTCCAGGACGCCCTGGACGCCGGGAAGACCTCGCTGGGCACCGCCAAGACCCGCGACCAGATGGAACAGGTCGTCCTCAACACCACCGTCGACGGCGTGCTGGCTGCCCTGTTCGCCATCCTGGTGATCATCGTGCTGGTGGACGCCGCCCGGGTCTGGATCAAGGCGCTGCGCGCGGGCGGCACCCTGCCCACGAACGAGGACCCCTACGTCAAGTCCGCCGTGTGGGCCCCGTCCGGCCTGATCGCCAACGCCGAGGAACGCCGCATCATGAAGGAACGCGAGCGTGAGGAGGCCCCCGCATGACCAGCGTCCGGGCCCGCCTGCGCACGGCGTGGCGGCTCGTCCGCGAGTTCTCCGGCGAACGCGCGTACGAGATCTACGTCGAGCACCGGCGGCGGCACCACCCCGGCGAGCCGGTGCTGACCGAACGCGAGTTCTGGCGGCGGCACACCGACGCCCGCGACCGCAACCCCCGCGCCACCTGCTGCTGACCTGATCGGCGGATGGCACGTCCGGGGCCTTGGCGGGGCCTCACGTGCGCTGAACCATGGGGTCCTGGGCGGTCCGGGCGTGGTGGAGGCGCTCGACCCAGTCAGGCACCGTTTCCGGCCCCGGGTCCGTCAACAGAACACAGGTCTCATAAGCGCGCCGCTGACACGACAACACGAACGTCACCACCCATGCGGTGGAGGGAAGACCGGTCCGCTTACCGTTGAGGACCTCGCTGATCGCCGTAGGTGACAGTTTGGGAAGGGTTCGCTCCAGCAGGTCGGGATAAAGCTCCGGGAGCCGCCGCGAGACCTTCGCCACCGAACGATACGAGGGCGCACCGCATTCGCTGTGGAATTCCCGCAGGTGTGACAGGAGAACGCCTCGTGCGGCGCGCCCCCTGCTTACGTCCGAATCCACTTTCCTGGTGTCTCCCTACCGTTTCTTGGACAGGCGCGCCCACATCACCTTGCCGCCGGGCACCGGCTCGCAGCCGTGATCACTGGACAGGGCGGCGACGATGAGCAGGCCCCGGCCGCTCTCCGCCAACGGATCGGCACATACCGCCTCGGGAACGTGCGTGTCGCAGTCCCAGACGCCGATGAAAACGGCGTCCTCCTCGTCACGCAGAACGAGAACGACGTCCTTGCCGGGCGTGGCCTTGATGGCATTGGTGGCCAGTTCGGAAACGATCAGACCGGCGTCCTCCGACAGGTGCTCCTGGTGCACGCCCTCGAGCATGGCCGCCGTGAGCGCCCGAGCCTGCGCGACCGTGCCTTCGAGGCCCTGGCGCAGCCGGTAGCGCAAGATCATCGCGCCCGTTTCGTCGTCGCTCATCATGCACCGCTCCGCCGTCCTGTTCCGCTGCGGTCCGCAGCATGACAGCGGCTTTACGTCATTGGTCACCCACGATGCGGCCGATGCATACGATGAGGGCCATGGAAGCGCGAAGCGTCCCTAAGGCGCTCACACTGATCATGGAAGAGAACGGCTGGACACAGGTCGATCTGGCCCGGCGACTCGGCACATCCCAGCCGTCGCTTTCCCGGATCATCGCGGGCAAGCAGGACGTCCCGGCTCGCCGCGTGATCGAATGGACCGAGCGCGTAGGCTGGGAGGTGGTCATACGCCCCAAGCGGGAGGATGCGGTGGAGCGTCGGACATTTCTCGCCAACATGGCCGCGGTCACCCCGGTGACGCTGGTACCCGAGGCGCTGGGCAACCCCTACCGTGATCACACCTACGTCCGAGATCTCGCGCAACGGTTGACCGACCATATGTACGCGCAGGGCGGCGTATCCAGTTCGGTCGCGGCGATAAGGCACCTCCGCCGGATCAAGACCGTGAGCGAGATGAAGAACCGGCGACTGCTGAGCGCCTGTTCGGAACTCGCGCGCAAGGCCAGTCTGGTGCTCTACGACGCGCAGCGGCTGAAGGACGCCGAGCGGGCCGGAGCGCTGGCGGTCAGGCTGGCCCGGCAGGCGGAGGACACCAGCGCGGAGATCGACGCCTACCGCGAGCTGAGCATGTTCGCGAGCTACCAGGGCAACGGGCGCGTCGGCGCCGAGTATGCGGAACGCGCGTTGGCCCTCATCAAGACCACCGATGCCACGTCGGCTCAGCGCGCGCAGGTGATCATGCGCCTCGGCCGTGCCCTGGGATTCGTTCCCGGTCAGGAGCATCGTGCCCGCGCGAAGCTCGATGCGGCGCGCACTGTGGACGGTCTGACGGTGTTCGAGAAGGCCGATCTGCTCGGCGGTGTGGGCGTCGCGCTCAAGGAACAGCGGGTCTACCCCCACGCCCACGACACCCTGGACCTGGCGGTGAATCTCACCGGGCCTCTGTCGCCGCTCCTGCAGGCCAACTATCTCGCCCGCAGGATCCAGGTCGCCCTGGACAGTGCACGCCCGGACGAGGCGGCGGCCTTGATCGACACCCTGACCGGCATCGCGCCCATGGTGACCTCCGCGCGCCTGGACAGGTACATGGCAGAGATCCACGCCCAGTCCGGCCGGTGGCGGAACGTGCCGGAGATGCGTTCGGCGCGAGAGCACCTCCACGACCTGATGGTGTGAGTCGCCCCTCCGGCGTCCGGGGTGCGCCGCCGGGTGTCCCGGGACCGATGAGTTCCGGTGTTCCCGCCGGTCAGTACCGTTGCCGTACGCATCGGAGGGGACGAGACATGAACGAGATCCAGCGGACCATCGACCGGCTGGTGGACCACGGTGAGGAACGCGGCGTCCAGGTCGCGGTGTACCGGGACGGGCGTCAGGTCGTGGACGCCGTCGCCGGGGTCGCCGACCCGGCGACCGGCCGCGCCATGACCGCGGACACGCCCGTGTACTGCTACTCCGTCGGCAAGGCGATGACCGCGACGGTCGTCCACGTGCTGGCCGAGCGGGGCGTCCTCGGGTACGACACCCGGGTCGCGGAGGTGTGGCCGGAGTTCGCCGCCCATGGCAAGGACGGCGTGACCGTGCGGCACGTCCTCACCCACACCGCCGGGGTCCCGGGGCTGCCCGCCGACGTCACCGTGGAGGACCTGTGCGACTGGGACCGGATCTGCGCGGTCGTCGCCGACGCCACGTTGTGGTGGGAACCCGGCACCAAGCTCGGCTACCACGCCTACACCTTCGGCTTCATCCTCGGTGAGGTCGTCCGCCGCGCCACCGGACGGCCCATCGGGCAGGTGCTCCGCGAGGAGATCGCCGAGCCGCTCGGCGTCGCCGACGAGCTGTTCTTCGGGATGCCGGACGCGGCGCTCGCCCGCGCCGCCGTGCTGGAGGAGCCCGAGGGCAAGGCCGACATGTTCGCCTCGCTGCCCGACGACCTGCCGATGTTCGCCGCCACGCCCAAGCGCGCGTTCCCGAACGCCGCGTTCGGCAACCGGGCCGACGTGCTGCGCGCCGACATCCCGGCGGGGGGCAAGATGACCGCGCGCGCCATCGCCCGCCTGTACGCGGCGCTGCTGGGCGAGGTGGACGGCGTGCGCCTGGTCTCCCCGGAACGGCTCCGCGAGATCACCGCCGTCGCCGTCAAGGACACCGACCAGATCATGGGGCAGGAGTCCGCCCTCGGGCTCGGCTTCGGCATCGGGCACCCCACGACCGGCAGCGACACCGTGTTCGGCTGGGCCGGGGTCGGCGGCACCTACGCCTGGGCCGACACCGCCACCGGGACGACCTGCGCGGTCGCCAAGAACCGCCTCGGCATGGACATGGCCACCGTGGCGGCCGTCACCGACGCGCTCACCGCCGTCTAGGGGGACGCGGCCACATCGGCGGCGGGGCCGTCGTCAGCAGGTCGCGGAGGTCGCGGCGGATCTGGTGGAACTCGGCGGCGTGCGACGACGGCACCGGCGCGCCGCCCGACACCGCGCGCAGCAGCGCGAGCCGCGCCTGGAGGTCCTCGGCGATCCCGGTCAGCACGGCGTCCCGGAACGCCTCCGGCAGGTGGTCGCCGAACGCGCCCGCCAGCAGGTGCTCCACCAGGACGCCCACCCACCGGTGCGCGCCGGCCGCCGGGACGTCGTGCGAGGTCAGCGCCGGGACCAGCCCCCGCACCACGTCGGCGGCCTCGGCGGCGGACGGCCGCCACGGCCTGGTCACCAGCCGCCGTACGCACAGCTCCGGGGTGAGGCCCCGCCGGTATCCGCTGACGAGATGGTCCAGGACGCTGTCCCCGGTGTCGTCCTCGGCGAACAGCCGGACGGGGCGCGGCGCGCTGACGACGACCTCGGGCAGGTCGTCGTCCAGCTCGTCCGCCAGGGCACGCAGCGCACGCGACGCCTCGGCGTCCAGCAGGCCGTGCTGCGCGCGGATCAGCGCGGCCAGCCCCGGCTGCGGGCCCTGCCGGTCCGGCCACGGCAGCCGCCAGGTGCGGACGAACCCCCGCCGGTACGCCCCGTCGGCGTCCTGCGCCAGCCGCCGGGGGACGTCGGGCCGCCCGCCGAACACCAGCAGCAGGACGTCCACCGCCCCGGAGACGACCGGGTCGGCGGGGCGCAGGCCGCTGAGCCGGTTCGCCCAGTAGCGACGCGCGTCGGGCGGCACCTCCCCGCTCTCGAACAGCAGCTCCACGAACGCCCGCAGCACCAGCGGCAGCCGCCCCACCGCACAGGTCGCCTCCAGCAGCGACGCCACGCAGCTCCACCCGTACGAGGCCAGCCGCCGCAGCCCCTCGGCGGGCAGCGGCCGGGGATCGGCCCCGGTCAGCAGCGTCGCCAGCGCCTCCACCCGCTCCCCGGCCCGGGGATCGGACCCGAGCCATCCCAGGCCGTCCCGGAGGGCCTCCGGCCCGGTCACGGCGAGCTGGGCGACCACGGCGCACAGCACCGGCGGATGTGTGAGCACGCTGTCCAGCGTGCGGGGATGGGAGCCCGTCGCGCCCGTGGCGATCACGCTGTCGTGCACGAGCTGCGCGGCGGCCGACAGCCCCGGCTCGTACTCCTCCGGGGATCCGTGCGGCGGGGTCACCAGCATCGCCAGGAACTCGTCGCCCCGGTCATGGCGGTAGGCGACCAGCAGCTGCGCGTGCAGCCTGACCCGCTCCCCGGACCACAGCAGCGCCCGGCACCGCTCCAGCATCGGGCGCAGCAGCGCGGCTCCGTCGTCCTCGGCGAGGACCGGCCACCACTCCTCGATGACCGGCCAGTCGTCCGGTTCGGCCAGCTCGACGAGGCGGGCCAGCAGCCTCCGCGCGGTCACCGGGTCCAGCTCCTCGACCGGCGCGGGATCACCGGCGAACAGCTCCCGCAACCCGTCCAGGCCCAGTGACTCCACGGGCGGCTCCGCAGGCGGCGGCGGCTCGGCCGGACCTGCCAGCGCCCGCAGCGCCTCCACCGCCGGGCCGGGATCGTCGCACGTCCGGGGCACGATGTCGGCCGCCAGCAGCCGAACCACCTCCACCGGGCCATGCCGGTCAACCGCATCCCGCAACGGCCCCAGATGCCCCCGCACCACGTCCGGATCGGCGTCGGCGGGCACCGGGCCGCGCCACCGGACCATCACCGCGCCCGACTCGGAACTCCGGGCGAAGTACAGCCGCAGCGGATGGCGGATGTCGGAGGACGCCCAGGTCGTCGTGGTGAGCTTGGCGCGGTAGCCGAACGGCAGCTGTGCCGCCACGGCGTCGATGTAGCGGAGCCGGTCGTCCAGGCCGACCGTCTCGGCGTGGGTCACGCAGACCTGGCGGTTGCGGACCAGCAGGGCGGAAGCCCAGGCGACGCCGCCGCCCAGCCTGCGCAGGTCGCCGCCGAGCGTGCCGGGATCCAGCGCGGTCGGCGCGACGCTGACCGTGGGCGCGGTGCCGGACTCGGGGAGATCCACGGCGGACAGCCCCTCGTACAGCGCGCGGTAACCCGCCCGTGCCGCAGCGAGGGCCTCATACCGGAGGACGAACACCTTGCCCGACACGGCCTGGCGCCCCGTGTCGTCCTGCTCGGCCGTTTCCAGGACGACGGCGATGTGGGCGACGCGCGAGATGTCCATCGCGCCGACGGTGACCCTGGGCAGCGCGTCGTCGTCCTCGGGCAGGCCCGGCGAGAAGCGGGTGACGATCCGTGCGAAGTGCGGGGCGCGCAGCGTGCCCTCGCTCCACGCCCGGACCTCGGGGCCGTCGCCCGGCACGGCGGCCCACCGTGCCCACTCCGCGCTGACCGGCGTCATCGCGCCGGGTCCTCGGGTGCGTCGGCGGACGGCGGGTCGGCGGGCGGCGGATCCGCGGCCCGGTTCTTGTTCTTGCCGAGCGGCAGCCAGCCCCTGCCCCGCGTGGCCTCGGGATCGACGATGAGGGCCTCCAGCGCGTGCGCGATGTCCCTGATCTGCTGCCCCCTGGTCCTGAGGACGTCGGATCGGCCGTGCACCGTTTCGAGGTCCTCGACGAAGCTGCCGATCACGTTGAGGCGGTTGCGCACGTACAGGTCGAGGAAGTCCTTGACGAACGCGTCGTCGGCCTGACGCCAGCACAGGTGCTCGACGAAGCGGTGCTGCCACTCGCGCGCCTGACCGAGGGACAGGTGGTCGGCGAGCCTGCGCGGGATGCGCTCGGCGACGTCGTGGGCGACGTCGGCACGGGTGATCGTCATCTTCTCGCTGAGCCACCGGTAGACCTCGCCCGGCGGCTTGCCGTTGATCATCGAAGTCTCGATGTACGCGAGGATCGACTCCGCGTCGTTCCGCTCCACGCGCCGGTATTCGGGCGACCGTCCAGCGTCCTCGGCGGGGGCGGGCGGCGTCGGCGGCGGAAGCTCGGGTGGTGGCGCGGGGGGCGGTGCGGGCGGCGTGTACGGCGCGCCGCGGTCGTCCAGCCACCGCGCCGCGTGCGGGTCCTGGGAGAGGTCGCGGGCCTGGGAGAGGCTGTTCACCAGGGCGGCGTCCAGGCTGAGCCCGTCGGGCAGGACCAGGCCGGGCAGCAGCGCGAGCACCTGGTCGGCGCGCCCGCGCACCTCGGGCCCCCAGCGCATGGCCCCGAGCCACCGGTCCAGGGCGAAGAACATCACGTTCGGCTCGGCCCAGCCGCGCGACCAGTACCGCTGGAAGGCCGCCGCGTAGCGGTCCCACTCGTCGTTCGGGACGTTCATCATCCAGACGCACTGCCGGTCGGTCGTCAGCAGCACCACGTCGATCAGCGCCTGCATGCCCGGGTCGTCCGTCTGGAGCTGGGACAGCCGGTTGCCCCACGACGTCCGCTCCTCCGGCCGGATCCCGCCCCGGCCGAGCAGCCACTGCACGAACGCGTCGGCCACGAGGTGGAGCCGGCCACGGGAGCAGGCGATGTCGAGGGCCGTCAGCACGCAGCCGTCGCCGTGCCCGGCGAGCACGGTGACGTCCGCCGTCCGCAGCGGCTCGTCGTCCCATCCGACGAGGCGGTGCAACGCCGTCAGCACGTCGCTCGTCAGCAGGCCGCTGACCCACTCCAGCTCGTTCCAGGGCGGTTCCTCCTCGGCGACCAGAGCGCTGACGAGCCGGAGCGCGAGAGGAACGGCCCGGTCCAGGGCCTCCGCGGTCAGGGGATATCGGCCGGGGGCCGCCACCGCCCGTTCGATGAGCAGCTGCGCCATCGGCTCCAGGCCCTGCTCCGCCGCGCCGGGGTCGGCAGGGCGGCTCCGGACGAGACCGGCGAGGAAGGAGTCGGCCCACGCCTCCGGGATCGCCTGCAGCAGGCCGGTCAGCCCGGCCCCCTCCCTCCACAGCAGCCGGGCCGCCGTCTCGTCCAGCGGCGCCCGCCACTCGTCCAGCTCCGAGTCCGGCACCCGGCGCAGGCCCCGGACCACGCGGCTCACGTCGCCCGCCTGCGCGTGGGGCAGCAGGCGGCGCAGCGCCGCCACGGCCAGCGGCGCCTCCAGCCCCTCGTCGTCGAGCCACTCGCGCGCGTCCGCCGGGGTGTGGACCCCCTCGTCGGCGGCGCGGCGCCGTCGGCGGTGCGTGCTGATCCGCTCCAGCACGGCGTGCGCTCCGGCGTGGTCGCCGAGCGCGACCGCCTCCGTCTCACCGGCCAGGTCGGCGAGCAGCGCGGTGACCGGGGCCTTGTCCAGCAGGCTGCGCAGCAGGTTGGTGTAGGAGCTGGTGGGGACGCGCGCCCGGGTCTTCCAGCGCAGCTCCCGCACGTCCTCCCCGCCGGTGGCCAGGCGGGCGAACGACAGCCGCAGCGGATGCCGGGTGGCGCTGTTGGCCCAGGTGGTGGCGGAGATGTTGGTGCGGTAGCCGTAGGGGAGCAGGGCGACGGCGGCGTCGAGGTACCGCAGCCGGTCGCGGGGCGCGGCGTTCTCGGCACGGGTCACGCAGACCCGCCAGCGGTACAGCAGGCAGCACGCGGCGGTCAGCGCGGAGGAGGTCTGCGTGTCGGTGGTGAGGAAGGTGGCGATCCGCTCGGGGTCCAGCCGGGGCACCTCGACGTCCAGCGGCGAGCCCCCCGCCGCGGGCAGCCGGACCTGGGACAGCGCCTCATAGAGCCCCTCGTACGACACCGGATGCCCGTGCAGGTCCTCGTACCGGAAGACGAAGAACCGCGTCGGCGCGATCCGGCGGCCGGTGCCGTCGTGCTCGTCGGACCACTCCTGGACGCCCACGCCGATGCACCGGTGCCCCTCGATCCGGAACGTGCTGAAGACGACCCGCGGCAGGTGCCGGTCCTCCTCGGGCGTGCCCGGCGAGGACCGGCGGATGATCCCCTGGAAGTGGCTCGCCCGCAGCCGGCCGTCGCTGCACGCCAGCACGCCGTTGTCGTCGCGCGCGCCCGGCCGTTTGCTCCACAGCGCCCACTCCATCGGGATCGTCACCATGCGGGCCTCCCTAGCGGCTGGTCACCTGGCCGAGCCACAGCAGCGGCTCCAGGACGTTGATCGGGTTGATGTCGCCGCGGATCTGGTACTCGTCCTTGATGGTCGGGTGGCGGACCACGTTCTGGAAGTTCTCCCAGCGGCAGCGCTGCGCCCCGCGTTCCAGGTAGAAGCCGACGGCGGAGGTCGCGAAGTACCGCACCCGGCCCGGGTGGAAGGCGGCCTGGATCGCGTCGTGGACCTTCACCGCGCTGCGGGTCGGGGACAGTTCGCCCAGCTTGCGGAACAGGTCCTCGGCGTAGTCGTCGCGGACCCGGGGGAACTGGTAGGGGTCCTCCGGGTCGGTGACCAGATAACGGAGCTTGTCAGCGGTGTGGAAAACCTTGGGGTCGTCCAGCTTGGTGACGCAGACGGCCAGGTGGTGGCGCAGGTACATGCCGTCGATGGTGCCGTTGCGGGCGGCCCGCGACAGGATGTTCTGCAGCGCCCACTGGAAATGGCGGTAGGCGTCGCCCTTCTTGTTCTCCCGCAGCGGGTCGAACAGGTAGATGATTCCGTCGCACTCGGTGAGCTGGTCGATCAGCCGTTCCGGATCGCCGTGCCGGACGTCGTCGAACTCGATGTCCAGATCGCCCTCGTCGCCCTCGTCGCGGTTCTCCGACGGGCTCTCGTACAGTCCGCCCTCGGCGTCGAGCATGTCGAGGCGGAAACGCAGCGGAACCGTCTCGACGGTTTTCCCGAAACGTTTCTTGACCGTGCGCTCGGTCGTTCCCATGACCGTCCAGCTGAGATTCTGGATGCCCTGGGTGAACTTCGGGAATCGGCGTTCCTCGGTGAGCGTGTTGGTCTTGTGGGTGAGGAACTCCACCGACTCCTGGTTCTCGCCGGCGATGTTCCACCGGCGCGGCCTGCTCTGTGTCGCCGCGACGAACAGCGACGCCAGGTAGGTGGTCTTGCCGCTCCCGGAGGCGCCCCAGAGCCCGATCTTGGACGTCCGGGTCACGGGGGAACGCGGGTCGTTCGGCGCAGCGGTCACGGTCACCTCACTCGTCGGGGTCCAGCAGGGGGAAGGCGAGCCGGGCGGAGTCGGGGACGACGAGACCGGCGGCGGTGGCGAGCGACCGGGCGTCGGCCCGGTCCAGCCGCAGGGACGCGGTGCGGCCCAGCGCGCGCCAGGCGGGGTCGGCGGGCCCGCCGGGGTCGCGGACGGCG
>DATADI010000468.1:0-1693 GCA_036258615.1 Thermomonospora sp.
CTCGGCCATCGGCCATCGGCCGCCGAGCCGGTCCGGCGCGGGTCAGGGGTTACCAGAGCGGGTGGTGCGTGGCGTTGCGGGGACCCTGGGGGCAGTACCGCATGTAGAACCGCAGGGGACTGCCGGGCATGTCGGGCCGCCGGGTGCGGGGCAGGTCGCCGCCGGGGGGAAGGATCGCGGTGTAGCAGTCCGACCACGGGGACGCGGACGCATGGGCCTTGTGGTGCACGGCCAGGGTGGTGGTGAGCGCCATCGCCAGCGGCACGGCGGCGAGGACGGCAGGGCGGCGCGGACGGAGTGTCATGGGTGTTCTCCTCGAACGGCGGGCGGGGCAAGCAGCCCCGCCGATGACTTACTGTGCCTATTCGGCGACTTAGAGCTACCCTGGCCTCGCTTCCGGTGAACCTGGCCTCCCGGGCCGCGGCGGCTAGCATGCAGACGAAGATCGTTACGGGAGGTTCTGATGGTGGACGACACCGACCTGCGGTACCTGCGGCGCTGTGTGGAGCTGGCCGCCGAGGCCCTGGCGGCCGGGGACGAGCCGTTCGGGTCCGTGCTGGTCGGCGCGGACGGGCGGATCCTGGCCGAGGACCACAACCGGGTGGCCGGGGGCGACCGCACCCGGCACCCGGAGTTCGCGCTGGCGCGGTGGGCGGCGGCCCACCTGACCCCCGAGGAGCGCGCCGCGGCGACCGTCTACACCTCCGGCGAGCACTGCCCGATGTGCGCCGCCGCCCATGGCTGGGTCGGGCTCGGCCGGATCGTGTACGCCGGCTCCTCCGAGCAGCTCGTGGGCTGGCTCGCCGAACTGGGCGTCCCCGCGCCGCCGGTGCGCGCCCTGCCGATCCGGGAGGTCGTCCCGGACGCGGTGGTGGACGGTCCGGTGCCCGAGCTGGCCGAGGAGGTACGGCGGCTGCACCGCCGTTTCTTCGGCGCCTCCTGATTCCAGGGCTCCCTGTCCTGACAGTTCGGGAGGCGACAATGAAAATCGCCTGTCAGGACATTCCGCCAGGGCGACGATCTCGGCGGCGATGACCCGGGCCTCGACCCCGTTTTACGCCCGCGCCGCGAGTCGGCACATTTCATGGTGCGCCCCAAATCCGCGCAACATCCCCTTATGCCCGGTTGTGGATCCGCGGATGGGTGTTTGTAATGGGATGTGTCCGAATCGCGAAGGAGGATCGAAATGTTGGCCCAGAAGGAAATCTCCTACGTCGGCACCACCACCGACGCGGCGGCGGTCGGCTCCCTGATGGTGGAGCCGGAGGCCGTGATCAGCGACGCGCCGGTCTTCAGCCCCAGCTCGGTCGGCGTGCTGTTGCTGCTGCTCCTGCTGTCGCCGAAGGAGCCGAAGACCAAGTGAGCCGTACGACGTTCACCGGCCGGGGGCGGACTCCGGGGGACGGCGTCTCCGGTGACCCGGAGGGAGGGTCCCGGTGATGCTCCCCGAAGCCGGATCGTCCCGGGTGGCCTACGCCACCGCGGCCGATGAACTGGCCGATCGCGTTCTCAGCGCCCTGCGGGGCGCTGGGAACGCGGCCTTCATCGCCCGGCACGTCGACGCGGCTCCCGACACGATGACCGCGCTGGCGGCCGTCCGCGTCGTCGGCGCCGACGTGTTCGCCCCGCACGTGCTGTCCGGAGTCCGCCTGGACCACGAGGACGCCGTCGCGGTGGCCCGTTCGCTCACCGC
>DATADI010000469.1:0-6711 GCA_036258615.1 Thermomonospora sp.
CGGGGCGCCCTCGCCGTGTCCGCGCCTCGGGCCTTGTGGAAAGGGCCCTGAGGAAAGACTCAGCGCGCTTTCAGCTGACATTCAGGTTGGCCGTCCATCCTTGCCATGATGGACGGGGGGCGCGCAATGACCGAGCAGACATCGCCGGCACGGCAGGAGCAGGACGGCGCCGGGGCGCGCCTGCTGGTCGTCGAGGACGACCCCAACATCCTGGAGCTGCTGGCGGGCAGCCTGCGCTTCGCCGGGTTCGACGTGGTCAGCGCGACCACCGGGGCCACCGCCGTGGAGGCCGCCCTGCGACACCGGCCCGACCTCATCGTGCTGGACGTGATGCTCCCCGACGTCGACGGCTTCTCGGTGGTCCGGCGGCTGCGTTCGGGCGGCACCCACACCCCCGTGCTGTTCCTCACCGCCCGCGACGCCGTGGAGGACCGCATCACCGGGCTCACCATCGGCGGTGACGACTACGTCACCAAGCCGTTCAGCCTGGAGGAGGTCATCGCCCGCATCCACGCCGTCCTCCGCCGGGTCCGCAGCGGCGCGCCCGAGCCCTCCCCCCGGCTGACCTTCGCCGACATCGAGCTGGACGAGGACAGCCACGAGGTCTGGCGCGGCGGGCGGCCGATCGCCCTGTCGCCCACCGAGTTCAAGCTGCTGCGCTACTTCATGGCCAATCCCGGCCGGGTGCTGTCCAAGGCCCAGATCCTCGACCACGTGTGGAACTACGACTTCCGCGGTGACGCGGGCATCGTCGAGTCGTACGTCTCGGCGCTGCGCCGCAAGGTCGACAACACCCAGCCCCGGCTGATCCACACCCTGCGAGGCGTCGGGTACGTCCTGCGCCTGCCCCCGGGGCCATGACCGCTCTCCGCAGGCCCGCGGCCGGCCCGCCGCTCCACGGCCCCGCCCCCCGCCGCCGCCCGCTGCGGGCGCTGTCCGAACGCACCCCGCTGCGGGTCAAGCTGATCGCCGCCGTGCTGGCGCTGGTCGCGGTGGGGCTCACCGCCATCGGCGTGGCCGGGGTGTCGGTGCTGCGCGGCTACCTGGTCGACCGGGCCGACGCGCAACTGGCCGACACCGCCCGCCGCATCGCCGACCAGCTCGCCGAGCAGCACCTCGCCCCCACCGGCCGGGTCACCCTGCGCGTCCCCGCCGACATGTACGGCCAGATCCGCACGGCCGACGGCACCGTGAACGACGCGGTCGAGCCGCAGGGCGTCGACGGCGTCCCCCGCGTCCCCACCGACCTGGCGGGCCGCTACGGCAGGCCGTTCACCGTGTCCGGCACCGGGTCGGAGTCCTCCTGGCGGATGCTGGCCATCCCGCTGGACGACGGCGGCAGCGTGGTCGTGGGGGTCAGCCTCGGCGAGGCCGACCGCACCGTCGGCCGGCTGATCGCCATCGACCTGCTGGTCGGGTTCGCGGTGCTGGTCGTGCTGGCCGGCGCTGGCGTCTGGGTCGTGCGCGCCAGCCTGCGCCCCCTCACCGCCATCGAGGAGACCGCCGGCGCCATCGCCGCCGGTGACCTGTCCCGCCGCGTCCCCAACGCCGACCCCCGCACGGAGGTGGGGCGGCTCGCCGGCTCCCTGAACGGCATGCTCGCCCAGATCGAGTCCGCGTTCCGCGCCCGCGGCGCCTCCGAGTTCACCGCCCGCGAGTCGGAACGGCGGATGCGCCGCTTCGTCGCCGACGCGGGCCACGAGCTGCGCACCCCGCTGACCGCCATCCGCGGCTTCGCCGAGCTGTACCGCCAGGGGGCCGCCCGCTCCCCGGACGAGCTGGACCAGCTGATCCGCCGCATCGAGGACGCCGCCGCCCGCATGGGCCTGCTGGTGGACGACCTGCTGCTACTGGCCCGCCTCGACCGGCAGCGCCCCATCGACCGCCGTCCGGTCGACCTGCTGGCCGTCGCCGCCGAGGCCGTCCAGGAGGCCCGGGTCCTCGCCCCCGGCCGCGACATCGAGCTGTCGGTCTCCGGCGGCATGGCCTACCAGGTGATGGGCGACGAGCCGCGGCTGCGCCAGGTCCTGGCCAACCTGCTCAGCAACGCCGTCACCCACACCCCGGAGGGCACCCCCGTCGAGGTACGCCTCCGCCCCGGCGTCCCACCCGAGACCCTCCTGCTCCCGCCACGCGGCACCCCACCGGGCACGCCCACCGTCGTCTGCGAGGTCACCGACCAGGGCCCCGGCCTCACCCCCGAACAGGCCGAACGGGTCTTCGAGCGCTTCTACCGCGCCGACGAGTCCCGCAGCCGCGAGGACGGCGGCAGCGGCCTGGGCCTCGCCATCGTCGCCGCCCTGGTGGCCGCCCACGGCGGTGCCGTCCAGGTCGACTCCACCCCCGGCGAGGGCTCCACCTTCCGCGTCATCCTCCCCCTGGCCCCAGACTGACCCAGCCCATGCTCCGTTGAGGGCTTCCCGTTCATGCTCTCCCGCCCACCGTCCGGCTCAACTTGGGGCTTCCCTTACGAGGTCACCGCTGTTGGCGCGGGAGCGTCGTGGGTGGTTGGTGCTGGGGAGCGGGTGAGGGCGTAGCCGCCTTGCATCGGCGTTGGTCCACGCTGTCCGGGGCGACCTGCGGCTTGGTGCGCTTTCTCCGTGGGCGTTGTTGCCGTCGAGGCGGGGCGGACCGTTCGGGCTGGAAACGGGCGAGGGCTGCGCTGTTGCTCGGCTGACCTGCATCGTTTGCCAGGACGCCAGGCTGGGCGAACGACGCTTGGTTGACCTGCATCATTCGGAAGGTTGTCAGGTTGGGCGAACGGCACCTGATGAGTGGTTGATCCCCTGAGGTCCGGCTGGTCCGCGCTGCTCCTGGCCGCTTGAGACCGGGCTTCGTCATTGGGGCCGTGCTGGTGCCGGTGTGGGGCTGGTCCGCGTCCCGGTGCACATTCAGCTGACTTTCAGGTTCGTTCCAGGGCGGCTGCAGGCTCGTGGCCGAAGCTCGGACCATGAGCGACGAGCAGGGGGAAGAGATGACCGCAGACCGCCACGACAGCTACGGCAGTGGGCCGAGCGGCCCGCATGACGGTACGGCTCGGCCGCAGCCCGAGGTTCGGGACGGGGCTCCGGCCGGGGGCTGGTCCGTCGAGGGTCGCGCGCCGACTCCGCCGCAGGACGACCTCACGTTCGGGCCCTCCGCCCCGCACGACGCGGGTGACCGGCCGCCGTACGCGCTTCCGCCGTCCCCGCCCGTGGCTGCCGAGCCGCCGGTCTCCTCGGCGTGGCAGGCGCCCGCCGGGCAGGGCGGAGGGCGACCCGCCGAGGGCCCGCACACCTCTCCGGCGTCCGGGTACGTGCCCGGAGCGCAGGACGGGATGGCTCCACCGCAGACGGCTTCGTCGGTGCGGCCTGGCTTCGTGGGGCCGGACGGGGGACGGCCCGCCGAGGGGCAGGCGCAGTATCTGCTGACCCCGCCGCCGTTCGAGCCGACGGCGGGCTCACACCACGGCGCGCCGCCCTACGGGCAGCAGTACGCCCCCGCAGCTCCCCCGGCGGGCGCCACGACGGCACGCGGCTGGTCGTGGACGCCGCGGCGCGCACTGCTGGCGGCGGCGGCCGTTGTGGTGCTCGCGGTGGGTGCGGGCGGCGCGGGTGCCGCCGCCGCGGTGGCGCTGGGAGACGGTGGCTCCGCGCCGACCAGCACCGCGGGGGTCTCCCCGGTCTCCGACGGCAAGGGCACGGCCGCCCGGATCGCGGCGGCGGTGCAGCCCGCCGTGGTGTCGATCAGCACCCAGTCCCGGACGGGCTCCGGCGGCGGCTCGGGCGTCATCCTCCGGCCGGACGGCACCATCATCACCAACGCCCACGTGGTCGAGAACGTCGACCAGGTCCAGGTCAAGCTCAGCGACGGCCGCACGGCCTCCGCCCGCGTCCTGGGCGTCGACACCGCCCGCGACATCGCCGTCATCCGCGCCACCGGAGTCTCCGGGCTCAAGGCCGCCCCGATCGGCGACAGCACCGGGCTGGCCGTCGGCGACCCCGTCCTGGCCATCGGCAGCCCTCTCGGCCTGGACGGCTCCGTCACCGCCGGCATCGTCAGCGCCCTCGGCCGCACCCTCGAGGAACAGCGCTCCCAGCCCGACCCCGGCCTGCCGCCCGGATTCGGCCAGGAGGTACGCCAGGACAGCACCACCATCAAGAACGCGATCCAGACCGACGCCGCCATCAACCCCGGTAACTCCGGCGGCGCACTCGTCAACATGTCCGGCCAGGTCGTCGGCATCAACACCGCGATCGCCACCACCGGCCAGGGCAACGGCAACATCGGCGTCGGCTTCGCCATCCCCATCAGCGACGCCATGAAGTCCGCCAACCAGATCCTCAACACCACCCCATGACCCCCAGGAGGTCCGACCGCCCCGGCAGGGCCATGCGAACGGGTAGGCGGGGCGAGGGGAGCGAGTGGGGGAGGCGTGCGCGGGGTCACACTAGCCGGAGAAGCAAGTGGTTACTTACACTGTCCGGTATGAGCGACGAATTCTTCCAGGACGACGACCTCATCCGCACGGTGAGCAAGGAGGGCATCCTGATCGCCGCCGGCGGGGTGGCCTCGCTGCTGCAGACGTCGCACCCCAAGGTGGCCCAGGGCGTGCGCGACCACAGCTACACCTTCGACGACCCGCTGGCCCGGCTGCGCAACACCATGGGCTGGGTGTACACGGTGGTGTTCGGCACCCGCGAGGAGGCCGAGCAGATCAGCGGGATCGTCCGCCGGATGCACGCCAAGGTCACCGGCCCCGACTACGAGGCCAACGACCCCGAGCTCCAGGTCTGGGTGGCCGCCACGCTGTTCTCGGTATCGGCGCAGGTCTACGGCTACCTGTTCCGCCGGACGCTCTCCGACGCGGAGCTGGACGAGCTCTACCAGCAGTCCAAGATCTACGCCACGATCCTCGGCTGCCCCGAGGACGCGATGCCGGGCACGTACCCGGAGTTCCGCGAGTACTACGCCCACATGGTCAACACGCTGGAGATCAACGACGCCTCCCGCTACATCGCCGACGGCGTCCTCTACCCCAAGAAGCTGCCGCTCCCGCTCCGGCCTGGGCTCTACCCGATCCGGCTGATCACCGCGGGCCTGATGCCTCCCCACATCCGCCGCCAGTACGGCTGGAAGTGGAACACCTACCGGGAGCTGCAGTTCCACCTCCTGATGAACGTGCTCGCCCTCGTGTACCCGCGCCTCCCCGAACGCGTCCGCACCCTTCCCCGCGAGGTCTACCTGCACTCCACCCGCAAGATGCTCCGCAAGCACAACTCCACCAAGCCGCGCCTCAAGGTCACCCCGGCCGCCTGACCGGTGGCGTTCCACCGCGGGCGTTACCGCCAGACGCGGTCGAGGAAGGCGGCGATCAGCGGGGCGATCTCGGGCAGGTGCGTCTCCAGGGCGAAGTGACCGGTGTCGAACAGATGGAGTTCGGCGTCGGGCACGTCGCGCAGGTAGGCGCGGGCTCCGGGCTCGGGGAAGAACGGGTCGTGGCGTCCCCAGGTGATCAGGGTGGGAGGGGTGTGCTCGCGCAGCCACGCCTGCCAACGGTCGTACCGCCGAACGTTGGAGTGGTAGTCGAACGCCAGCGCGACCTGGGCCTCCTTACGACCGGGCAGGTCCAGGAAGTGCTGGTCGAGCGTCCAGCCGTCCGGGGCCGGCAACGCCAGGTCGGGCACGCCGATCTCGTACTGACTGCGCGTCCCGGCGAGGGTCAGCAGTTCCCGAACGGTCTCTTCGGCGCCGGGCGTCTCGGGCCGCAGGGCGATGAAGTCGCGGGCCCCGTCCGACAGGCCCTCGGCATAGGCGTTGCCGTTCTGGACGACCAGGCCCGCGATCCACCCGGGGTGCCGTTCGGCGAGGCGGAACCCGACGGGCGCCCCGAAGTCGAACACGTACATCACGAAGCGCGTCAGGCCGAGCCGCTGAACGAACCCCTCGGTGACGTCGGCCAGCCGGTCGAAGGAGTAGACGAAGCCGTCCGGGACCTGGGTGTGCCCGAACCCGGGGTAGTCAGGCGCGATCAGCCGGTACCGCGCTCCCAGCACGTCGATGAGGCGGCGGAACTGGTGCGACCCGGACGGGAAGCCGTGCAGCAGAAGCAGTACGGGCGCGTCCGCCCGCTCGGGCAGCGACTCACGGTAGAAGACCCGGACACCGTCCACGTCGACGTCACGATGGACGACGCGCGCAACCTGGGGGAACGTCATAACTAATGCCTTTCACGGAGAACGTCCATTAGTTATAGCGATCCCTCGCCTAACGCGTCAACCGCATGGATGGCGTTAGAAGCGAGCATGCTCCGACGCACCGGCCAGGGAGCCGCCGCTGCCCAACACCTGGTCCACACACGCCTCCCGCCGGTGCCCTGCTGCGCCGCCCCTGAGCCGCGAGCTTGGCGCCTGTACCCGTTCGCTTTGGCCAAGCAGCGGGCTTGGTGGGGCGCCTGAATCCATTCGCTTCGGCCAAGCCGCGCGACCTCCGTGACTGACCTGACCTTGGCCGCGTTGGCCGCCGTCCGGAACGTCCCCGGGTACATCGCCCGCGCGCTACGCTGCCGCCGCAGAGAACGGCCCGGCCTGGCGATCTGTTTCCTCTACGACGTTGAGCGCAGCCCTGGTTGCGAAAGCGCCGCGTGGAAGGACGGCCGGCGTCGCTGCCCACCCAACTCCTGGCGGTGCTGCTGGCCATTCCGCCGACCTGCGCGCACAGCGGGGCCGCTAC
>DATADI010000470.1:0-2938 GCA_036258615.1 Thermomonospora sp.
GACCTCCGCCCAGGGGCGGCCGGAGGTCAGGGGGCCGGGGCCACGGCGCGCCAGCGAGCCGGGGTGCCCTCCAGCCTGCGGACCCGGTCCTGGGCGGCCAGCATCACCAGGTGGGCCAGCGTCTCCAGCATCGCGGTGCGCCGCATGAACGGCTGGATGTCCTCCCAGGGCCGCGACCAGGTCAGCCGCCGGGCCAGGTCCCAGGCGGTGGCGCCGTCCTCGCCCGCCGCGATGACCAGCAGCGCGATCTCGTCCAGCCGGGCGGTGTGGTGGGCGGCCAGGGCGGTGACCCGGTCGGCCAGGCCGGTGAAGCGGTACTCGTGCGCGGGCAGGACCTCCTCCACGTCCAGCCCGCGCACCTTGTCGAGCGAGTCGAAGAAGTCGGCCAGCGGGTTGTGCCGCTGCTGGGGGTGCACCGCGATGGCCGGGGTGATGCGGGGCAGCACGTGGTCGCCCGACAGCAGCAGCCTGCGGTCGGGGTCCAGGAAGCAGACGTGGCCCGGCGAGTGCCCCGGCGTCCACACCGTCAGCAGCCTCCGGCCCGGCAGGGGCACCTGCTCGCCGTCCTCCAGCAGCAGTTCGGGGTCGGTGTGGCGGACCATCGGCAGGATCGCGCGGGAGGCGTCGGCGAGCGGCCCGGCCTCCTCGTCGGGCACCCCGTGGGCGCGCATCTGCTCGCGGATCGCGGCGATCAGCCCGTCGAAGTCCCGGTAGCGCTCGCGCAGCAGGCCCGCGTCGGCCGGGTGCAGCGCCACCCAGGCCCCCGACGCCTCCCGGATCCGCCCGGCCAGGCCGTAGTGGTCGGGATGCAGGTGGGTGACCAGCACCGCCCGGACGTCCCCGATCTCGTACCCGGCGGTGCGCAGGCCCCCCAGCAGGGCCTCCCAGGCCTCGGCGGTGTCCCATCCGGCGTCCACGAGGGCGATGCCGTCCGGCAGTTCCAGGCCGTACACCAGGACGTACCGCAGCGGGTTGTTCGGCAGCGGGACCGGGAAGGACCACAGCCCCGGCCGGACCTGTTCCACCGGCGGCAGCACCTTGTCCTGCCACGCCTGATGCTGCACCGTGCCCGTGATCTTCACCGCGCGCTCCTCACCCGGGCGGACGACTCCCGGCCACGGTGTCTATCACGCCCGGGTTCGCGGCCACACGGCGGCCCTCACCAGCCCGCGCGTTCGCGCAGGAACGCGGCGGTCTCCTCGTCGGCCGGGTAGAACGACTCGATGGCCAGTTCGGCGACCGTGATGTCGACCGGCGAGCCGAACGTGGCGATCATGCTGAAGAACGACAGCTCCCGGTCTGCGGCGCGGACCCGCAGCGGGATCAGCACCTCGTTGCCCGTCGGCGCGGCGAACAGGGCCGGGGAGTCCTCCCGGGGCTCGACCGGGTAGTCGCGCAGCTCCTTGTACAGCTGGGACAGCGACTCGTCGGCGGTGAGGGCCACGTGCCGCCGTACGCGGTCCACCATGTGGGCGCGCCACTCGGCCAGGTTCACGATGTTGCGGGCCATGCCCTCGGGGTGCATGCTCAGCCGCAGCACGTTCACCGGGGGCTCGAGCAGCTCGGGCGCGGCCCCCTCCATGAAGAAGCCCGCGGCTGCGTTGGCGTCGATGAGGTTCCAGTAACGGTCCACGACCACCGCCGGGTACGGCTCGTGCCCGGTCAGCAGCTGGCGCAGCGCCGCCCGCACGGAGTCCATCCGGGGTTCCTCCATCGACGTCTCGGCGTAGATCGGCGCGTACCCGGCCGAGACCAGCAGCAGGTTCCGGTCGCGGAGCGGCACGTCCAGGTGCTCGCACAGCCGCAGCACCATCTCCCGGCTCGGCGCCGACCGCCCGGTCTCCACGAAGCTCAGGTGCCGGGTGGACACGCCCGCCTCCAGGGCGAGTTCGAGCTGGCTGAGGCGGCGCCGTTGCCGCCAGGCCCGTAGCTGCTCCCCCACCGGCCGGACGTCGCCGTAGGAGGTGGTCGTCATCGTCGTCACGGCACAGACGCTACCCACCGTCCGATCATGGCGGCGATGACGTGGCAGGTAATGCGGCCGGATCAGGCGCGTGCGAGGTGCTCGCCGAAGAACGCGAAGATCCGCTTCCAGCCGTCGTCGGCGTTGTGCCGTCCCTCCCCGAGGGCGAACACCACCTTGGCGATCGGGGCGAGGGGCGCGGGCGCGCGGCTGTCGGTGAGGAAGCCGTGCCCGCTGTCGGGGTACTCCCGGACGTCGTGCGGGACGCCCAGGACGGTCAGCGCCCGCTCCAGCCGGTCCGCCGCACCGCGCAGCGACCGGTCCCGGCCCCCGTAGGTGGCGACCACGGGGCAGACGCCGTCCAGCGCCCGCGCCGCGTCGCGGGGGACGGTGCCGTAGTTGACGCAGGCGGCCTGGAAGTCGTACCGGGCGGCGGCCAGCAGCGCGAACCCGCCGCCCAGGCAGAACCCGGCGACGCCGACGCGGCCGGTGCAGTCGTCGCGCCCGGCCAGCCAGGACCGGGCGGCCTCGATGTCGTCGAACGCCCGGCCCCGCCCCCGGTTCAGGTCGCGGAACGCGGCACGCACGCAGCGCAGCCAGGGACGGCCGTGGTAGAGGTCGGGGGCGAGGGCCAGGTACCCGGCCGCGGCGAGGCGGTCGGCCTGGGCGCGGATGTCGGCGTTGAGCCCGGTGGCCTCCGCGAGGACCACGACCCCGGGCCACGGGCCGTCGCCCTCGGGGGTCGCCAGGTGCCCGCCCAGCTCGGTCACGCCTCCGGGGGCAGGCACGGAGAAGGTGATGTCCGCCATACGCCCACCCTGACCGAACGTACGGCGTAAGCCAAGCCTTTCCGTCCCGGGGTCCGGCAGGATCTCCCCCATGGATCTGCGTCTCACCGGCAAGCGCGCGTTCGTCACCGGCGGCAGCGCCGGGATCGGCCTGGCCATCGCCGCCGCCCTGGCCGCCGAGGGGGCC
>DATADI010000471.1:0-4390 GCA_036258615.1 Thermomonospora sp.
CCCCCCCTTCGCCTGTCCCCACCCTCTGAGCGGTGCCCGAGGGCCGGCGCTCCACGCATCGGCCACGCGGCTCCTCAGCAACGCGGGACCGCCTCACGCCTCCGCACGCTCTAAGCGGTGCCCGAGGGCCGGCGGCCTCGCGGTCCTCGGCGCGCGTGGGCGCGGGACGGCCCGGGGGTAGGGCTGGGTCTACCCCGTGGGGTCGACCTCGGGTCGGGACCCTGACCTAGTGATCTTGGGCTGGCCCGGCGCTTGGCTGGAAGCCGTTCGCAGGAGCCGAGCCGGGGGGTTCACATGGCCGCCGTCAGGGGTGGAGCGGAGGTGCTTGCCTTCGCGGGTTTCGCCGTGTTCGCCGGGGTGTTCGGCGTCGTCGCCGGGCCGGAGCCGCATCAGGCGTGGGGGCTGATGGCGGCGGTGGCGTACGGGGCTGCCGCGTTGGTGCTGTGGGTGACGCGTTGCGGTCCGGCCGGATGGGCGGTGGCGGCGGGCGGGGCCGGGGTGGTGCCGCTCGTGGTGCTCGCCGCGGGCGGAGTCGGGCAGGAGGAGGTCGCCGTCGTCGCCCGTGCGGGGCACGACCTGCTGACGCGGGGCTCGCCGTACCCGCCGGTGACCGAGCCGGGAGACTACACCGCCTACAACCCCTACCTGCCGGGCATGGCGCTTTTCGGGGCGGCCGGAACCGATCCGCGATGGCTGTTCGCGGGTGTGTTCGCCGTCGCCGTCATGATGTCGGTGCGTGTCCGGCGGGCGGAGTGGGGGCCGCTGCCGCTGGTGCTGGTGTCGCCGCTGGTGACGTTGCCGCTGGCGACCGGGGGCGATGACCTGCCGGTGCTGGGGCTGGTGTGCCTGGGGCTGGCCGCGCGGCATCCGGTGACGTCCGGGCTGGTGCTGGGGCTGGCGGGGACGCTGAAGGCGACCGCGTGGCCCGCCCTGGCGGTCGGGGTCTTCCTCGTGACCGCGCGGCGGCGGTACACCTTCGCCGCCGGGGGCGTGCTGGCGGCCGGTGTCGGTGTCCCCGCCCTGGCGGACCCTTCGGGTTTCGGTCGGCATGTCGTGGCGTATCCGCTCGGGCTGACTCCCGCCCGCTCCCCGGCGAGCAGCCCGCTGCCCGGTCATCTGCTCGCCGACCTCGGCCCCACCGGTCATGCGGCGGCCATGGCCCTGCTGCTCATCGCGGCCGTCCTGCTCGCGGCCTCCCTGGTCGTACGGCCACCGGACGGGTTGCGGTCGGCCGCAATGCGGCTGGCGCTGGGGCTCGCCCTCGCCACCTGCCTGATGCCCGCGACCCGCTGGGGCTACCTGCTCTATCCCGTCGTGCTCGCCGTGTGGGCGGCACTCCCCGAGAGAAGGGTTCCGGACCATGCCACGCTGCCTCATCGTCACCAACGACTTCCCGCCGCGTCGGGGCGGCATCGAGACGTTCGTGCACGAGCTGGCGCGGCGGTTCCCTCCGGACGAGGTGGTCGTCTACACGTCGAGCGAACCCGGAGCCGACCGGTTCGACGCCACGCTGCCGTTCCCGGTCGTCAGGGAGCCGACCGGAATGCTGCTTCCCACCCGGCCGGTGGCGCGGACGGCACGGCGGCTCGTGGAGTCGTACGGCTGCGACAGCGTGTGGTTCGGGGCGGCGGCACCGCTGGGGCTGCTCGCCGGGCACCTGGGGCTCCCTTCCGTGGCGACCACCCACGGACATGAGGTGTGGTGGGCGAGCACGCCCGGGGCGCGCAGAGTGCTGCGCCGCATCGGGGAGCAGGTCGACACCGTCACGTACCTCACCGGCTATACGCGGCGGCGCATCGCGGGCGCGCTGGGTCCTGCGGCCCGCACGACCCGGCTGGTCCCGGGGGTGGACCCGGCGGCGTTCCGGCCCGACCTGGTTTCGGACGTCCGCGAACGGTACGGCCTGGGTGACCGTCCGGTGGTGTTGAGCGTGTCCCGGCTGGTTCCGCGTAAGGGGCAGGATCTGCTGATCCGCGCACTGCCACGGGTGCGCCGGGCCGTTCCGGGGGCGACGCTGCTGATCGTGGGCTCGGGCCCGTACGAACGGCGGCTTCGGCGTATGGCCGGTGATGGCGTGGTGTTCGCAGGCGGCCATCCCCATGTGGATCTGCCCGCCTTCTACGCGGCGGCCGACGTCTTCGCGATGCCCTGCCGTACCCGGCGGCTCGGCCTGGAGGCGGAAGGACTCGGGATCGTGTTCCTTGAGGCCGCTGCGGCGGGCCTGCCCGTGCTGGCGGGCGACTCCGGAGGCGCCCCCGAGGCGGTGCGCGACGGTGAGACCGGACACGTCGTCAACGCGCGTTCCGTGCCCGCCATCGTCGACCGTCTCATCGAGATGCTCGACCGGCCCGGGTCGATGGGCGAACGCGGCCGAGCATGGGTCACGGCCGAGTGGAGCTGGGACGCCTCCTACCAGAGGCTTCGTCAGTTGCTGTCGCATAACGTCAGGTCGGTGGAGACGGAACGGCGATGACGGCGACGAACGTTTGGGCGGCCCTGGCGAGGAACCCCCTGCGGTTCCTGTGCTCGTCATGGCCGTGGCGTGCCTGTGCGTATCTGGTTACGGGCGTGCCGTTGGGGCTGGCGTGGCTGGCCCTCACCCTGAGCCTGGTCATGGCGGGAGTGGTGCTCTCCCCCGTGGTCATCGGTTTCGTGCTGTTGCTGTGCGTTCCGTTGCTCGCGGTGGCGTTCGCCTCGGTGGAACGGCGTCGGCTGCGGTGGCTCGACCCGCGCCCCGCCCCGTCGCCGCACCGTACGCCGCCGCGCCCAGGGCTGCGGGGGCTGGTGCGTTTTCGGCTGCGGGAGCCCGTGACGTGGCGGGAGCTGGGTTATCTGCTGCTGTCCGGGGTCCTGGCCGCCTTCGACGGCATCGTGGTGTTCGTGTTCGCCGTGGGAGCGGGTGGGCCTGCTTCCGCGCCGATGCTGGTGGGTCACGGCGACCAGCTCCAGTTCGGCTCCGCGGGCACCGTGGACACCTCCGGTGAGGCACGGACCCTGCTGCTCGTCGTGGTGCCCGTCCTGGTGGTGGCCGTCTACGTGCTGACCCTGCTGGCCGGGGCGCGCGCCGCGTTGGCGAGGGCGCTGCTGGTCCGCCCCGCCGAGGAGGAGTTGGGGGAACGTCTGGTGGAGGTCACCGCGTCGCGTGCCCGGATGGCCGGGGCGTTCGAGGCCGAACGCCGCCGCATCGAACGCGATCTGCACGACGGCGCGCAGCAACGCCTCACCGGACTGATCATGACGCTCGGGCTGGCCCGGCTGGACGGCGACCTGGCGCTCATCGGCAAGGCCCAGGAAGAGGCCCGAGCGGCGCTCACGGAGCTTCGCGACCTCGTCCACGGCATCCACCCCTCGGTCCTCACCGACCGGGGCCTACGGGCCGCTGTGGAATCCCTGGCCGAACGCAGCCCGCTGCCCGTCGAGGTGGACATCGACCTGCCGGTGCGTCCTCCCGAGGCGATCGAGTCGGCCGCGTACTTCGTCGCGGCCGAGGGCCTCGCCAACGTCGCCAAGCACAGCGGCGCGACGTCCGCCTCCGTGTCGGCGCGGCTGCAGGACGACCGTCTCGTCCTGGAAGTGCGGGACGACGGTGCGGGAGGCGCCGATCCCGCCTCGGGCACGGGGCTGCGGGGGCTGGCCGACCGGGTCGCCGTGTACGACGGGACGGTGCGGCTGTCGAGCCCTCCGGGCGGCCCTACGATTCTCCGCGTGGAGATCCCGTGCGCGTTGTGATCGCCGAGGACTCGGTGCTGCTCCGCGAGGGCCTCACCCAGATCCTCGCCCGTTTCGGTCACGAGGTGACCGCGGCCGTCGGGGACGCTCCCGCACTCCTGGACGCCGTCGCCGACTCGGATCCCGACATCATCGTCGCCGACGTACGGATGCCCCCGGGATTCCGCGACGAGGGCCTCCGCGCCGCTCTCACCGTGCGTCAGCGCCGACCGGACCTGCCCGTCCTGGTGCTGTCGCAGTACGTGGAGCAGTCGTACGCGGCCGAACTCCTCCAGACCGGCGGAGGCGTCGGATATCTCCTCAAGGACCGCGTCGGGGATGTCGCCGAGTTCATCGACGGTCTCGACCGCGTCGCCGCCGGAGGTACGGTCATCGACCCCGAAGTGGTTCGCCGCCTGCTGTCACGCCGTCGCGCGAGCGCACCGCTCGATCGCCTCACCGCCCGTGAACGGGAGGTGCTGTCCCTCATGGCGGAGGGTCGCTCCAACGGGGCCATCGCCCGTCGTCTGGTCGTCACCGAAGCAGCGGTCGTCAAGCACGTGGGATCCATCTTCACCAAGCTCGACCTGACTCAGGAACCCGACGACCACCGCCGTGTCCTGGCCGTCCTCGCCTATCTCCGGACATGACTCTCCGCACATGTCGGTGGGGCGCGTGCCGG
>DATADI010000472.1:0-14655 GCA_036258615.1 Thermomonospora sp.
CCACCGCCCGCCCGTTAGACCGATTTCGCCCTATCCGACGGCCCACCGCCGACTGCCCTGTGGCGAACGGCGACCGCGATCAACCTCATCGGTGTGAACGACACTGGTACGGGCATCTGCCTACTGCCGGTGAGCGAATACAGCCCGAACCTTGGCCGATTCGGCACGGCGCCACCCCGGCGGTGTACGGGGCAGGCCGGGCACGCCGGTCGACATCGTCCGTCGCGGGAGGCGACCGCGCCGGTGCGGGTGCCTACCTACCGGGGTGAGCGAACACGGCCGGTTCGGTATGGCCGTCGCCTGCGGCGGTGCCCATCGGTACGCCAGGGGACGTGGGCTGGCGTGGGCGGGGTTACGGTGATCTTGCGAGAGATCGGGGGACGGGTGGGCATAGACTGCGCATGATGACCCATAAGTACCGCGTCGACAGCGAGGTCGGCAGGCTGCGGACCGTGCTGCTGCACCGGCCGGGGGCGGAGCTGAAGCGGCTCACGCCGCGCAACAACGACAAGCTGCTGTTCGACGGGATCCCCTGGGTGGGGCGGGCGCAGGAGGAGCACGACGCGTTCGCGCAGGCGTTGCGCGACCACGGCGTGGAGGTGCTGTACCTGACGGAGCTGCTCCAGGACACGCTGGAGTACTCCGGGGCCCGGGACGAGGCGATCGCGGCGGTGGTCGCCGATCCCCGGCTGGGCGACCAGCTCCGGCCGGTGGTGGAGGGTCATCTCCGCGACCTGGACCCCGAACGGCTGGCGCACACGCTGATCGCCGGGCTCGCCCACGAGGAGCTGAAGGCGGCGCACGGGCTGGTCTACCGGATGATGGACCGGCTGGACTTCGTCATCGACCCGCTGCCGAACCTGCTGTTCACCCGCGACAGCAGCGCGTGGATCGGGCCCCGGGTGGCGGTGACGAGCCTGGCGATGCCCGCCCGCCGCCGGGAGACCTCGCTGACCCGGCTGATCTACACGTACCACCCCCGTTTCGACGGCGTGCGCACCACGTACGACCCCGGGCTGGAGCCGTTGGAGGGCGGCGACATCCTGCTGCTGGCCCCCGGCGTGATCGCGGTGGGCACCGGCGAGCGCACCACCCCGGCGGGAGTGGAACGCCTGGCCCGTCAGGTGTTCGCGGCCGGAGTCGCCCACACGGTGCTGGCGGTGCCGATCGCCCAGGAACGGGCCACGATGCACCTGGACACCATCTGCACGATGGTCGATGTCGACACCGTCGTGATGTACCCGCCCCTGGCGTACTCGCTGATGGCGTACACCGTGACCTGCGATGACGGAGAGTTGCGGGTTTCGGACGAGCGGCCCTTCCTGGAGGCGGCGGCGGAGGCGATGGGGCTCGACCGGCTCCGCGTGATCGACACCGGCCTCGACCCGGTGACCGCCGAACGCGAGCAGTGGGACGACGGCAACAACACGCTGGCCGTAGCCCCTCGCCTCGCCGTGGCGTACGAGCGCAACACCGAGACCAACGCCCAGCTGGAGGCGGCGGGCATCGAGGTCATCCGTATCAGCGGCAGCGAACTCGGCAGCGGCCGAGGGGGCCCCCGCTGCATGTCCTGCCCCCTCGTCCGCGACCCGGTCTAGGACGCGAACCGGCGTGTCACTCGGCGGTCCCCCGGGCCGCGGCCAGGCCCATCAGCTCCTTGTTGCCGTCGGCCCACGTGGCCGTCATCACCACACCGCTGATCCTCCACTCGCCGCCGCTGCGGACCAGATCGAAACGGTACGTTCCACCCAGGGTCCACAGCGGTGACCCGAACGGGTTCGCCAGCCGGTGGGTGGCCTGGAACGCCGCGGTGCACACCGCCGTGTCGCCGTCCACCGTCACCAGGTGGTTGGTGACCAGGTGCTGCGTGGCGTCGAACCCGCCGAGCACCTGCGACCACGCCCCCACGATCTGGTCGGGGGTCAGCGTGGCGGGCTCGCCGCCGTTCAGGCTGGTGTAGTCCAGCACCACCTCGTCCGCGAACACCGACCGCAGCCGATCCCACTCACGCTGGTCGGCGTGCCACGCCATCCGCGTGCACACCTCGACCACGGCCTGCCGGTCCGCGAGCTGAAGCAGGTCCGGATTCTCGATCGTGCTCACAGGTCCCCCCCTGTCACATCTCCGACCCGGTGATCTTCTCGGCAACGCCTTCTGCTGCGCAAACGGCGATCTCTGGAAACTGTCGCGGACTTGTCACCGTCCCTCACCAGGCGGCGGGCCGACGCGGCGTACATGGGGCTGCCGGTCGGCGACGCCCGGTCATCCGGACCGACATGCGGGCGGCGGGAGGTCAGCCGAGGGCGGTGAGTTTGCGCTGCAGGAGCGTGCGTTCGCGCTCGTTGCCGCACAGGCGTAGGGCGTGCTCGAGTTCGGTGCGGGCTTCGGTGGTGCGGCCGAGGCGGATGAGCAGTTCGCCGCGGACGCTCGGGAGCAGGTGGGAGTTCGCCAGGGCCTCGGCGGAGGCCAGGGCGTCCACGATCGGCAGGGCCGCCGCCGGGCCCTGGGCCATGGAGACCGCCACCGCCCGGTTGAGGTCGATGATCGGTGACGGGGCGAGCCGGCCGAGGGCCTCGTACAGCAGGACGATGCGTTCCCAGTCCGTCGTCTCGACGGACGCGGCGACGGCGTGGCACTCGGCGATGGCCGCCTGCAGGCCGTACGCGCCCAGGCCCCGGCCGGCCTGTTCCGCGCGGGCGAGGGCGGCCCGGCCCCGGCGGATCGCGGCACGGTCCCAGCGGCGGCGGTCCTGGTGTTCCAGCAGCACCGGCTCGCCGTCGGGCCCGGTACGGGCGGGGAACCGCGCCGCGGTCAGTTCCAGCAGCGCGAGCAGGCCGTGGACCTCGGGCTCGTTCGGCATCAGGCGGCTCAGCACCCGCGCCAGGCGTTGCGCCTCGCTGGCGAGGTCGAGCCGGATCAGGTCGTCACCGGAACTGGCCGAGGATCCCTCGGTGAAGATCAGGTAGACCACGTTGAGCACCGAGCCGAGCCGTTCGGCCCGCTGACCGGCCGGGGGCACCTCGAACGGCACCCGGGCCGCCCCGAGGGTCTTCTTGGCCCGGGTGATCCGTGCCTGGACGGTGGCGGTCGGGACGAGGAACGCCCGCGCGATCTCGTCGCTGGTCAGGCCGCCGACCACGCGCAGGGTGAGCGCCACCCGCGCCTCCCGCGACAGCACGGGATGGCAGGCGACGAACATCAGCGCGAGCACGTCGTCGTCGATCTGGTCCGGATCCCACAGCACGTCCTCGGTGTCCCGGACCGGGTCGGCGGGCGCGCTCCCCGACACGACGCCCCCCTCGCCCAGGTCGTGGGCGAGGGCGGCGTACCTGTCGTCGCGGAGGGAGCGCCGGCGGAACGCGTCGATCGCCCGGCGCCTGCCGACGGTGAGCAGCCACCCCGCCGGGTTGCGGGGGACGCCCTCGCGTGGCCAGTTCACCAGCGCCTCCGCCAGCGCCTCCTGGGCCAGGGCCTCGGCCAGCGCGAAGTCGCCGGTGTAGCGGGCGAGCGCGCCGACGATCCGCGCCGACTCGATCCGCCAGACGGCGGCGACGGCCTCACGGCCGGTGGGATCAGCCATCTCCGGTGGGTCCGCTCAGAGCTGGCCGGTGGCCTCGCGCCACGCCCGCTCCTTCTGGATCCACTCGTTGTCCTGCGGGAACTCGTCGATCGTGGTGACCCGCCGGATCTCGGTCTTGAAGCCCGCCCCGGTGATCGGCGACCGCCTGGCCCACTCCACGGCCTCCTCCTTGGAGGTCACGTTGAGGATGTAGAACCCGCCGAACAGCTCCTTGGTCTCCCCGTACGGCCCGTCGGTGACCACCGGCGGCTCGGAGGAGTAGTCCACGACCACGCCCTCGGACGCGTCGGCGAGCCCCTCGGCGGCGACCAGCACACCGGCCCGGATCATCTCCTGGTTGTACCTGCCGACGGTCTCGATCATCTGGTCCATGTCGACGTCGCCCATCCCCGCGAAGGCCTCGTCGGTCGCGCGCCAGATCAGCATGTACTTCATGGTGGTGTCTCCTGGTCGTCCGGGCCCCTCTTCCGGAACCCTCTCACCCATAGGTCGAACGGGGACACCTCGGATCAACACGACGTCCGAACTTTTTCCGAAGAATCGTCATCGGCCCCGGTCGAGGTAGGTCAGGACGGCCAGGACACGGCGGTGACCACGGTCGTCGGGCGACAGGCCGAGCTTGGCGAAGATGTTGCCGACGTGCTTGTGCACGGCGTTGTGGGTGATGGCCAGCCGTTCGCCGATGGCGGTGTTGTCGTGGCCCTCGGCCATCAGGGCGAGCACCTGCCGCTCGCGCGGGGTGAGGGCGGAGACGGGGTCCTCGTCGCGGCGGACGAGGAGCTGGGAGATGACCTCGGGGTCCATGGCGGTGCCCCCGGCGGCGACCCGGCGCACCGCGTCGACGAACTCCCCGACACGGCCGATCCGGTCCTTGAGCAGGTAGCCGATGCCGCCCCGGCCGTCGGAGAGCAGCTCGCCCGCGTACTCCCGCTCGACGTACTGCGACAGCACGAGCACCGGCAGGCCGTCGTGGCGGCGGCGGGCCTCCAGGGCGGCGCGGATCCCCTCGTCGCGGAAGGACGGCGGCAGCCGGACGTCGACGATCACGACGTCCGGGCGGTGCTCGTCCACGGCCGCGAGGAGGCCCGGCGCGTCCCCGGCGACCGCGCAGACCTGGAAGCCCTTGGCTGCCAGCAGCAGTTCCAGCCCGCTGGCCAGCAGCACGTTGTCCTCGGCGATCACGACGCGCACGGCAGCTCCACCCGGATGACGGTCGGCCCCCCGGCGGGGCTGGTGAGCCGGAACGTACCGTCCAGCGCGAGCACGCGGCGGCGGAGCCCGGCGATGCCGGTGCCGCGCCGCTCGTCCGCGCCCCCGGCCCCGTCGTCGCGGACCTCCACGGCCAGCCGGTCACCGGTACGGGTGAGGCGGACCTCGGCCTGGGTGGCGCGGCCGTGCCGGGTCGTGTTGGCGAGCGCCTCGGTCACCACGAAGTAGGCCACCGTCTCGACCGCGGCCGGCAGCTGGCCCAGGTCACCGGTGTGCACGGTGACCGGTACGCCGGAGCGCGCGGCGAGGGCCGCCATGGCGCCGGTGAGGCCCCGGTCGGCCAGAATCGGCGGGTAGATCGTCCGGATCACCCCGCGCAGCTCGGCCATCGCCTCCTCGACCCCGGCGTGCGCCTCCTCCACCAGCCCGGCCGCGCCGCCGGGTACGTCGGTGAGGGACTCCCGCGCCAGGCCCAGCCGCATCGCGACGGCCACGAGCCGGGCCTGTACCCCGTCGTGCAGGTCCCGCTCGATTCGGCGCAGCTCCGCGCCGTGGGCCCCCACCGCCTCGGCCCGGGTACGGGTCAGGACCTCGACGCGTTCGGCGAGCCGCTCGGCGGGGGTGGGCGACAGCATGGCCAGGCAGAGCCGGGCGTGGGCGCGGGCCAGCGGCGGCAGCCCCCACAGGGCGAGGGCGCTGAGGGCCAGAGCCTGCGTCGGGCCCACGGTCAGCGCGACGCCCCAGCCGTCCACCGGGACTCCTCCCCACAGCAACGTCACCGGCTCGTCACTGGGGAACGCCCACCACAGCGTCATGGCCACCAGCGCCGCCGGGATGTTGCCCACGCAGAGGACCGTGAGGAGCGCCAGGGGCGGACCGATCACCAGATGCACCAGCCACCACAGCGCTTCGCGGCGCGCGGCGGGATCGGTTCTCAGCCGCCGTGCCTTCCGGTGCACGACGGGAGCGGGGACGCCGAGCAGCCGGGCGGCGCGGCGCCGATGGCGATTCGACATGCCCGGAAACACCGTGGGCAGCGCGCCGAGCAGGTAAGCCGCCGCGCGCAGGCAGGCGACCCATCGTTCGCGCATACTGCCCCTTCCTTGGCCGGTTCCCCCCCATCCTGCGACGTGCCGGCCGGGGGGCGCACTACAGCGGGCTGTACCTGCTCCCCGCAGCTGGCCGTATCGTGCCGTGCCGTCGCCCGGACCTAGCGTCCAGGGCATGACGACATTCTCGAAGAGATCACCACGACTGGTACTGGCCGCCGTGCTGGCGGGGCTGGCGGGAGCGGCGGCATGCGGCGCGGACGCCGGTGCCGCGCCGACCCCGCTGCAGCGGGACGCGGACGCGCTGAGGGACACCGGCGCCCCGGGAGTGCTCGCGGAGGTACGCACCCCCGGCGGCCGGGCGGTCGTCCGCAGCGGCGTCGCGGACCCGAGGACGCACGCCCCCGTCCAGCCGGACTCCTACCACCGGATCGGCAGCACCACCAAGACGTTCGCCGCCACGGTCGCGCTGCAGCTCGTCGGCGAGGGGAGGCTCGCGCTGACCGACACCGTGGACCGCTGGCTGCCCGGCCTGGTCCGCGGCCACGGCAACGACGGCAGGAAGATCACCGTGCGGATGCTGCTCGACCACACCGGCGGCGTGCCCGACTACGCCGACGACCTGCCGACGGAACGGGCCCGTACGCCCGAGGAGTTCCGGCGGGCACGCTTCCGCACCTACCCGCCGGAACGGCTGGTCGCGATGGCGATGCGGCACCGCCCGGCGTTCGCCCCGGGGACCGGCTGGGCCTACTCCAACACCCACTACGTCCTGCTCGGCATGATCATCGAGCGGGCCACCGGGCGTCCCTGGCCGCAGGAGGTCCACGAGCGGATCATCGAGCCCCTCGGCCTGCGGCACACGCTCATTCCCGGGACGTCCGCCCACCTGCCGCAGCCTCATATGACCGCCCTGAAGCGGTTCGTGCCCGGCGGCCCGGAGGGGGACGTGACCACCTTCGCCTCCGGTCACCCGGACATGTCGCTCATCAGCACGACCGGCGACGTCAACCGGTTCCTCCAGGCTCTGCTGGGTGGGCGGCTGCTCCGCCCGGCCCAGCTGGCCGAGATGCAGCGCACCATCCCCGCCACGCCCTTCCAGGCCATGTGGCGGGACGCCGGGTACGGCGCGGGTCTGATGAAGCGCCGCCTGCCCTGTGGTGGATGGGTCTGGTTCCACGGTGGCGGCGGCGCGAACCAGATCACCGACAACGCCGTCACCCCGGACGGACGCCGCGCCGTCACCGTCTTCTACACCACGCGGCTGCAGTCGGGGCAGTCCCCGATCCAGCAGGCCAGGGCGTCGGCCAGCCTCATCGACAACGCCCTGTGCGCGTCCTGACCACAGGCTTGGATGCTCGGGCGGTGTCGACGGGGGCACGACAGCGCCCGAGCCGTGAATGACCATACAGGCCGGTGCATGGAAGGGACCAGGGTGGCCGTCGTCACACGGTGTTCAACGGTCAGCCACCGGTCAGGCGCGTTCCGTTCATGCGGGGGGCCGCCGAGCGCATCACGTCCGTGTCGTCGGTGAGCGCGGTGGCGTGGGCGATGCCGCGGACCGGGCCGCCGCCGGGCGGCGTGGTCTGCGGCGCGTTCAGCACGGCCCACACGGTGGTGCAGCCGTCCTCGTGGCGGACGCCCCAGCACTCGGCGAGGGCCTCGACGATGCCGAGGCCGCGCCCGCCCAGGGACGACAGGGTGGGGCGGCTCCGGCGGGGCTCGGTCATCGCGCCACCGTCGCTGACGGCCACCTCGACCTCGTCGCCCAGCCGCCGCCAGCTCACCCGGATCTGCCCGGACGGCAGCGGGCGGGCGTGCCGCAGGGCGTTGCTCAGCAGCTCACTGATGATCACGTTGGCGTCGTCGATCACACCGGAGCGGACCCCGGTGGCGCGGAGGTCGGAGGCGAGCCGCCGGCGGGCGACCGCGACGCTGGACGGCGCGTGGGGCAGCAGTACGACGCTCGACGCCCTCACCTCCCCGTATGGCCGGGCGGGCTAGCCCGTGACCGTGCTCATGCTACGACCGAAATGCCCCGATGCGGATGACCAGAAACCTGGGCCGAGCACCCCGAGCAACGGCCTTTCCCGCACGTCGACCCGCATGGAGAACGACCTTCCTCCCGTCACGGCCCATCACCTCCCACCCGGGGCACGCCTTGAGGGATCTTTCCAGCCGTGAGGCGGATTACTCCTCACATGAGCGTTTCGTCCGTCACATCCGTGTTACGAACCCATGATCCCGCACCGCCAACACCACACTCCGCCCGGGGCGGGGGTTACTCGGCGGCGCGGAGGGTCAGGCGCATGGTGGTGCCGCCGTTCTTGCGGGAGTGGGCGGAGATGTCGCCGTGCTGGGCCTCGGCGAGGCGTTTGACGATGTAGAGGCCCAGGCCGATGCCGCCGAAGCGGCGGCGGTCGCCCGCGTCGCCCTGGACGAAGCGTTCGAAGATGCGCTCGTGGTCACCCGGGGCGATGCCGACGCCCTCGTCGGAGACGGTGACGATGAGGTCGCGGCCCTCGGCCCAGGCGCGGACCGAGACGGTGCCGCCGTCCGGGGAGTACTTGAAGGCGTTCTCCAGCAGCTGGCCCAGGATGATGTCGGTGGCCATCCAGTCGCCGCCGACCTCGGGGAGGCCGGGGGCCACCTCCAGTTCCACGCGGTGCGACTCCGACAGGGAGCGGAACCCGGCGACCGCCGCCTCCAGCAGGCGGCCCAGGTCGAAGCGTTCGATGGTCACCTTGAGTTCGCCGGCGCCGGCCCGGGAGCCCAGGAGCAGGTGCTCGACCAGGCGGCCCAGGGCGCGGGCGCGTTCGGCGATCGTCTCGACGGCGGCACGGCGCTCGCCGTCGGAGAGCTTGTCCCACCGGTTGACCAGGGTGCTGGCGAAACCCTGCACGACGGTGATCGGGGTGCGCAGCTCGTGGCTGGTGGTGGCCAGGAACAGGTCCTTGGCCTCCTCCAGGTCCTTGGCCTCGGTGACGTCCCGGAAGTCCACCACCAGCTCGCCGGTCTCCTCGACCTCGGCGCACAGCACGTTCAGCCAGGTCTTCGACGGCAGCCGGAGGGTCAGGGTGCGGCCGGGCTCGGGGATCTCGAACGGCGGCGGGCCGCCGATCACCTCCTCCGCGGGCACCCCGGTGAGCCTGCTGGCGGCGGGGTTCCACTGCCGGACGACGCCGGAGCGGTCCAGCACGGCGATGCCGTCGGCGCTGGAGTCGATCACCGCGCGTTCGTGGGCGCGCTGCCGGACGGCGTCGGCGTAGGCGACGGCGTTGCCGACGGCGACCCCGGCGTGCCCGGCCAGCAGTTCCAGCAGTTCCAGCTCGGTGTGCCCGACCTTGCGGCCGGAGAACAGCGCGTACAGCGCCCCGTACGGCTGGTTCTGCAGGTACGACAGGCCCAGCGCGATCGTGTGCAGGCCCGGCAGCTCCGACCAGATCAGGTCGCCGAGGCGGCGTTCCCCGGTGGCCAGCATCACCGTCTTGCCCGAGCGCAGCAGCTCGCCGACCAGGCTGGAGCGCAGGTCGGCGATGGTGCCGCGCATCCGTTCGGGCAGGCCGTGCAGGCTGACCAGCTCCAGCGAGTCGCCGGTGATCCGCACGAAGCCGCCCGCGTCGGCGCCGGTCAGCTCGATCAGCGCGGTGGTGATCCGGTCGAGGACGACGTCGAGGTCGAGTTCGGCGTTGAGGTCGGCGACGATGTCGTTCAGCCGGCGCACCAGCCGGGCGCGTTCGGCCATGTGGTGCTGGGCGAGGTCGGCCTCGTCCACCGGGTGGTACACGCCGACCCAGCCGAGCAGCCGCCCGTCGGCGTCCCGCAGGACGCTGGTGTCGATCCGGACGTCGATCAGCCGTCCGTCGCGCTGGAACCGGCGGGTCGCGATGGAGATCTGGCCGCCCTCGCGGATCCGCTCCAGCACGGCGTTCTGCTCGGCCTGCAGTTCGTCCGGCACGATCGGGGGCACCCGGCCGAGCACCTCGGCGGCGGGCCAGCCGAACATCCGCTCGGCCGCCGGGTTCCACACCGTCACGCGGAACTGCGGGTCCACGGCCACGATGGCGTCCGCCGCGCACTCGACGACCGCCCGGATGTTGGCGTCATGCCCGTCATGACCGCTGAGATCGTGCCCCACGCCTGTCATCGTGCCACCGGATCTTCTGCCGCGACCGGTGAAGCGCGATGGAAAGGTTCCCACGTCAACGGCACTGTCACCGCAGGAACACCACCCTCGTCCCGCACGCTCCACCCCGTACCCGAACGGTGAAATCGCCGCACTCTACCGGGCGGGGCGGTCCCCGTCGCCCGTCCGTGGCCGGACCCGGCCGACGGCGAGCCCGGCCGCCGCCGCGACGAGGAACGACAGCGCCGAGGCGCTCGTCCAGGGCTGCGGCGTGAAGCCCACCGCGTCGCGCACGTCCGTCCAGAACCCCGCCCACGCGGCCACCGCCCCCGGGTTGACGATCTGGTACGTCACGAAGCCCAGCGCCCACGCGGCGATCATGCCCCAGCGGGACGGCGCCGACGCGGACAGGTCCCAGCCCCGGCGACCCCGGCCGAGGAAGAAGTCCGCCGCCAGCACCCCCAGCATCGGCACGAACACCGACCCGATCAGCGACAGGAAGCCCGCGTAGTCGCCCATGTCGAGCACCAGCGCCAGCACGGTGATCGTCGCGCCCAGCCCCACCGCCAGGACCCGCCGGTCCGCGCGCGGCACGACGTTCTGGATCGACACCGCCGTGGAGTACACGTTGGCGAACGACTGGTCGGCCTCGCGCAGCACGAACACCGCGAAGAACCAGGCCCCCAGCGTCACCCCGAGGAACGGCGAGTAGACCTGCGCCGAGTCCCCCGCCACCAGCGCGAGCGCCAGCAGCCCCAGCACGTAGGCGATGATCTGCGTCGCCGAGTAGCCGACCGCCGCCGCCCCGAACGCCCCGCGCGCGCTGCGGGCGTGCCGGGTGTAGTCGGCCGCCAGCGGCACCCACGAGATCGACACCGCCAGCGCCGCGTCCGCGCCCGCCCAGAACAGGCTCCACGACACCGTGTCGTCCCGCGTGCCCGGCACCAGCCCGAGGTCCGGCAGCGGCTCGGCCAGCAGCCGTACGTAGAAGTAGGCCAGCGCGACCAGCACCGCCACGGTGACGTACCGGCGCAGCAGCCGCACCGACCCCAGCGGCCACACCGCCAGCACCGTCGTCAGCAGCCCCGCCGCCACCACGTACGCCCAGCGCGGCACCCCGTCGTACAGCTGCCGCGCCGCGTCGGCGATCACGACCAGCTCGAACGTGCCCCAGCCGATGAGCTGCACCACGTTGAGCGCCGTCGGCACGTACGACAGCCGCGCGCCGAACAGGCCCCGCAGCAGCACCATCGCCGGGTGCCCGGTGCGCGCCCCCGGCACGGCGGCCAGTCCGAGCATCAGCCCGCCGAGCACCGTGCCGACGATCATCGCGAGGATCCCCGCCGTGATCGGCAGCCGCAGCGCGCCGTTCTCGTCGGGCGCCAGCACCGTGTACGCGCCGGAGAAGGCGAACAGGCTGACCCCGAGGTTGGCCCAGAAGGCGCTCTGGTCCCAGAACCCCAGGACCCTGGGGGCGGGCTGGTCGAGGGTGTACGGGGCCTCGTCGCGAGGCGCCTCGACGGCACGTTGGGCAGGCTTCACGGCACGCTCCCTACGCCGGCATGACCCGGACAGGTTCCGGCGGTCGGCGACGCCGTGGATGTCGCCCTCTCAGCCCGGTCAGGCCCGGACTCCCGCGGTGGCGGTTGACCGGGCAGATCGTACATCTGCCGCGAAAGACCAGGAAAGGTTTACCCTGCTGCGGTGAAGACCACCCCGGCGCTGGCCGCCCTGGCGCTCGCCTGCCTGCCCCTGACCGCCTGCTCGGAGATCGCGCAGGGCGCCAAGGAGGGCTTCGAGCTGGGCAAGCGCGAAGGCATGATCGAGGTCCTCGGCGCGGCCGAACTCCAGCTCAAGGCCGGGATCGCCCTGCCCGGCGACCTGTCCTGCAAGGTCACCGAGGGCACCGGCGAACAGACCCCGGTGACCTGCTCGGCGACCACCACCGACGGCCGTCAGGTCTCCCTCACCGGCACGATCACCTCGACCGCCGCCATCGAGAACTCCGACTGGATCCGCGGCACCTTCGTCGCCACCGTGAACGGCAAGGAGGTCCTCCGTACCTCCTGCATCGGCAACTGCTGAAACCCCAGCCGCCCACAGCGGAGCCTGGGCTCCGGGGCCCCGGGGTCAGGCGACGTACGGTTCCGGGCCGGTCTCGGAGACCATCGGGCGGCCCGCCTGGGCCCAGTCCTTCATGCCCCCGTCGACGTTCCTGGCCAGCCAGCCCGCGTTGTTGAGCGCCACCGTCACCTGCGCCGAGCGCACCCCCGACCGGCAGATCACGTAGACGTCCCGGTCGCGCGGGATCTCCCCGGCCCGGTCGCCCAGTTCGCGCATGGGGATGTGCACGGCGGCCGGGGCGTGGCCGGCCTCCCACTCGTCCTGCTCACGTACGTCCAGAAGGTAGGCGTCCTGCGGCACGTCCGCCACGCCGACGGCCGGGACGTCTTCCCCGAAAATCATCACGACTCCATGGAACCCTGCCGGGACCCGGAACGTCGAATCCGCATGGGTTACCGTATGTCACTCGTCACGACGGCCGGCCTCGGCGCCCTGGCCGCCGCCCTCACGCTGTCGGGCTGCGGCGGCGAGGACGACGGCGGCCAGGCCCCGAAGACCGCACCGTCCAAGCTCACCGTCGAGGTCCGCTCCGCCGCGAAGGCCGCGCCCACCACCTGGACGCTGACCTGCGACCCCGTGGGCGGCACCCACCCCCAGGCCGCCGCCGCGTGCGCGGCGCTGGCCAAGGCCGACAACCCGTTCGCCCCGGTCGCCAAGGACGCGATCTGCACCGACATCTACGGCGGCCCCCAGGTCGCCTCCGTCACCGGCACCTGGCGGGGCACCAAGGTCGACGCCGACTTCTCCCGCGCCAACGGCTGCGAACTCCACCGCTGGGACCAGGTCACCCCCCTGTTCGGCTCCCAGCCCTGACCCACCCCCACCCGGCCGACACCGCACGCCGCCACGCCCGCTGGTCGGCGTCGAGCAGGGACCTGGGAAGGGCGACGCCGCCACCCACCCGCGCGGCCCCGCCCCACGTGATGTGGGGATTCGCGGCTGGCCGGGGAGTTATTTGAGGAGGCGGGAGAGGCGGCGGTCGGCCAGGGGTTTGCCGCCGGTCTGGCAGGTGGGGCAGTACTGGAGGGCGCTGTCGGCGAAGGAGACCTCGCGGATGGTGTCGCCGCAGACGGGGCAGGGTTGCCCGGTGCGGCCGTGGACCCGCAGGCCGGTCTTCTTCTCGGACTTCAGGTCCCCCGCGGCCAGGCCCGCCGAGCGGCGGACGGCGTCGCGGAGGGTGTCGCCGATGGCCTGGTGGAGGGCGGCGACCTCGGCGTCGGTGAGCGTCGCGGCGATCTTGAACGGGGACATCCGGGCGGTGTGCAGCACCTCGTCGGAGTAGGCGTTGCCGATCCCGGCGATCACCTTCTGGTCGCGGAGCAGGCCCTTGATCTGGGTGCGCCGCCCGCCGACGATGCCCTTGAGGGTGTCGACGGTGAACGCCTCGTCCAGCGGGTCGGGGCCCAGCGCGGCGACCCCCGGGACCTCGGCCGGGTCGCGGACCACGTAGACGGCCAGGCCCTTCTTGGTGCCCGCCTCGGTCAGGTCGAAGCCGGAGCCGTCGTCGAGGTGGACCCGTACGGCCAGCGGGTTCCTGCCGCCGGGGCGTGCCGGGCGGACGGGCACCTCGTCCCGCCAGCGCAGCCAGCCCGCGCGGGCCAGGTGGATCACCAGGTGGAGGCCGTCGACGTCCAGGTCCAGGAACTTGCCGTGCCGGGCGACCCCGGTGACGGTGAGGCCCTGGAGCGCGGTCACCGGCGGGTCGTAGGTCTTGAGCGCGGAGATCGCGGCGACGTCGACACGGGCGATGGCGTGGCCGACGGCGCGCTCGCGCAGGAACTCCGCGAGCGCCTCGACCTCGGGTAGCTCGGGCATGCTTCAAGTATCCGCATGCCGCGCCGTGCCCGCGCCTCGTCCACATGCCTGTGGACGGCTGTGGACGGGCCTGTGGATAACCTGGACGAGCCCCGGACACCCGGGGCGTGCGCATCGCATACCTGGACGAATCCCCGGGGGAGGGCCGCACCCCACCGACCCGGGCTGTGGATAACTTCTTCGCAACGGCCCGTCCAAAAGAGCCCCGGGCGGCCCCGGCGGCGTGCCGCGACCGTGCCGCGCCCCACCGCGGCGGCAAGATCACTCCGTGTACCCGGGCGACCACCTATGATGCAGGTCTCATAAACCGGTAGGGGGTAGGGGTTGCAGGGGGTCGGACCGCGTGGCACCATCGACTGCGTGATACCCCCTAGGGGTAACGAGGACAGGGAGGAACGGACATGAGCAGCACCGCCAGCTACACCGTCGTCGGGATGACCTGCGGCCACTGCGTGTCGTCGGTCAAGGAGGAGGTCGGCGAGGTCCCCGGCGTCACCGCCGTCGAGGTCGACCTGGCCAGCGGCAACATGACCGTCACCGCCGACGGCCCCCTGGACGACGCGCGCATCCGGGAGGCCGTCGCCGAGGCGGGCTACCAGGTGAAGGGCTGACGACCATGAACACCACCACCAAGCTGGGGGCGTACGTCCTCGGCCTGGCGGCCGTCTTCGCGGGCGCGGCGGTGGTCGGCGACGGCGCCGGCCCCGCCCCCGCGCGGACGGGCGAACGAACCGCCGCCCACGGCGGCCACG
>DATADI010000473.1:0-10457 GCA_036258615.1 Thermomonospora sp.
CCCTGGGACGTCGTCAGATGACGTCCCAGGGCTCCACGAGCCGGAAGGGCGTGCCGAACGGGTCCCGTACCGCCGCGACCGCGCCCCACGCCATCTGGACCGGCCCCTCCCCAAGAACCACGCCGCCGAGCGAGGCCAGACGCTTGACGGCCACGTCGGCGTCCTCGACCGCGAAGTACGTCAGCCATGCGGTATCGGTCAGGGCCCATCCCGCGTACTCAGGCTCGTCCTCGTCGGCCTCGTAGGGGAGTTCGACCGCCGCGACGGTGTGGCCGTCCTCGCGCACCAGGTCCCCCGGGCTGGAGGACCCTCCGGGACGGTAGCCGAAGACCTCCCGGTAGAAACCGAGCGCCCGGTCCAGATCAGTGGTCTGCAACTCGTTGAAGATGACCGTTCCGTAGCCGTTGACCAGGCGGGTGCCCACGAGGTCACGTCCCTGCCACAACCCGAACCGCGCTCCCAGCAGGTCGGTCACCAGCGCGGCCCGGCCCCGCGCGCCGACCTCATGCGGCCCCTCCACGAGGCCGCCCCCGGCCTCGGCGACCCGCGCCGCCGTCCGGTCGCAGTCATCGGCCGCGAAGAACACCCTCCATTCCGGCCCGCCCGTTTCCTCATGGAGCGAGGCGACCGGCAACCCGTCCAGCAGGCACAGGTCGTCCTCGAACGTCCACCCGAAGAGCGCGCCATAGAACCCGCGCGCCCCCTCCACCTCGGAAACGTGCAACTCCAGCCACGACGGCGTGCCGTCCGGCGGATTCACGTCGATGCGTTCACGCGGTGCGTCCATGCCCGCATGATCACCGACATCGCGCCAGCCGGACGGACACGACGCACGATTCCCGGCCAAGACAGGATCGGTGTCCCAGCTGTCCCAGGTCAGCCTGAGCGGTAGGTGGTGGGGGTTACTCCGTATGCGGTGCGGAAGGCTCGGCTGAAGGTGGCGGCGTCTGGGAAGCCCCAGTGGGCGGCGATGGCGCCGATGGTGCGGTCGGCGAGTCGGGGGTCACGTAGGTCGCGGCGGCAGCGTTCCAGGCGTCGGGTTCGCACGTACCCGGCGACGGTGGTGCCGCGTGCCTGGAACACGCGGTAGAGCTGGCGCACCGACAGGTGGTGTGCCTCGGCGATGGTGGCCGGTGTCAGCGCCGGGTCGGGCAGGTGCTTCTCGATCCAGTCGCGTACGGCGTGCCACAGTGCTTCGGCGTCGGGGTCGGGTGGCGGGGTCTGCTCGCCGAGGTGCTCGCTGATGGCACCGGTCACCAGCTCGACCAGGGCCTCGCCGAGGTGGGGGGCGTGCGGGCCGTCGGCGGTGTCGCCGTCCTCGGCGAGCGCGGCCATCAGCGACGCCACGAGCCGTCCGCTGCGGGTGCGCTCGGTCAGCACTGTGCCGCCCAGCCGTCCGAGGCGGGCGGGCGGCACCGCGATCGCCTGGTGCGGGATCAGCACCGTCACGATGCGGTGCGCGGTGAACGCGATCTCCACCGGGCGGGTCAGGTCGTACAGGACGAGGTGGCCGGGGCGGACCAGGGCGTCGTGGCCGTTCTGCCGGAGCAGGCAGGTGCCGCGCAGCACCAGCCCGAGCTTGTAGCACTCGCGGGTGTCGCGGTCGACCTGCCGGGCGCTGCGGGTCACGGCGTGCGCGGGGGCGCGGACCTCGGCGGCCTGCACCGGGCCGAGCGCGCGGCCGACGAGCCCGGCGGCGAACCCGTCCCGGTGCGGGGGCCTGACGTGCAGCGGCCCGAAGGCGGACGAGACGACGTGCCGCCAGTACTCGGCCTGCTCGGCGGGCGGGCGGCCGGCCGTGCTGATACGGGTGGTCCTCGATGGCATGGCGCTCCTTTGCGCGGCGGGGAACGAGGGATCGCGCCGTTTCCCCGACAGGCTGATATGCCGGATAAGGGACGTCAACACGCGGGTCAGAACGAACAGTGCGGCGTTCTTCGGCAGTCACTGCCAAAGCCCTGGCACACCATGCCAACACGCGGCCCGCGGCCTCGGATATACCTGACGAGGCACACCCCGTGGGGAAAATCCCCCCATTCCGCCGGACGGCCTTCACCCCGCCGAGAGAGGAAGGGTTCCATGTCCGAGGAGATCAGCCGGAAGGGTTTCATCGCCGCCGTCGGCCTGGGCGCGCTCGCCCTGCCCGCCGCCGTGGGCGCCGCCCCCGCGTCCGCGTCCGGCGCGTCGGCGTCCGGCGCGCGGACCCTCGTCCCCACCCCCGCCTGCGACGACGGCGACGACCCCACCCCGCCGCAGACCGAGGGCCCGTACTTCAAGCCGGGCTCGCCGCAGCGCGCCAGCCTCGTCGAGCCGGGCACCCCGGGCACCCGGCTGGTCGTCTCCGGCCTCGTGTACTCGATGTCGTGCCGGCCGGTGAACCGCGCGTTGCTGGACTTCTGGCAGGCCGACCTGTACGGCCGCTACGACAATGTCGGATACCGGTTCCGCGGCCACCAGTACACCGACGCCGCCGGCCGGTTCACGCTCACCACGATCGTTCCCGGGCTCTATCCGGGACGTACCCGGCACATCCATGTGAAGGTGCAGGCACCGTACCAACCGGTGCTCACCACGCAACTGTATTTCCCGAACGAGCCGCGCAACCAGACCGACCCCATTTTCCACCCCGATCTGGTGATGAACGTGCAGAACGGGCCCACCGGGCGGACCGCCTCGTTCGACTTCGTGCTGCGCGTGCCCTGACCCCTTCCCGGTGGCCGCCCGCGTGGCGGGGGAGGGGTGGCGTGGGCAAAACGTGCTGCAAGGGACGGCGAATTCCGCCGCCCGGGGCTCGCCGCGGTGACCAGACGGGGAAAGGAGCCGTGATGCGGGCTGTTTCGGGGGCGTCAGCGGGGTAGAACGCCGCACGCCTGGTGCGAGGGGGGATGCGGCGGCCGATGCTGATGCTCGTCGTGTTCCACGCGGTGGTGGCGCTGCTGGTCCCCTGGGCGCTGCGGCACGACCGGCGGCTCATGACGTACGTGGCGTCGCTGGCCCCGCTGGCCACCCTGGCGTGGACGGCGCAGCAGGCGACCCTCGTGCGGGACGGCGAGCCGATCGTCGAGCGCACCGTGTGGGTCGCCGAGCTGGGCCTGGTCGTGGACCTGCGGCTGGACGGGCTGGCCTGGGCGTTGCTGCTGCTCGTCGGCGGGGTCGGGACGCTGGTGCTGGTGTACTCGGCCTGGTACTTCCGGTCCCCGCCGAGGCTGACCGTCGCGGTGCTCGTGGCGTTCGCCGGGGCGATGACCGGGCTCGTCCTCGCCGACAACCTGTTGGTTCTCTACGTTTTCTGGGAGCTGACCACCCTCTGCTCGTACCTGCTGATCGGCGGGGAGCACCCGGAGTCGCGCGAGCACCGGCGGGCGGCCAACCAGGCGCTGCTGATGACCACCGGGTTCGGGCTGGTGATGCTGGCCGGGCTGGTGATCCTCGGGCTGGAGGGCGGCACCTACACGATCTCGGTGCTGCTGGAGCACCCGCCGCGCGGCACGATGACCGAGGTCGCGCTGGTGCTGGTGCTGCTCGGCGCGTTCGCGAAGTCGGCGCAGATGCCGCTGCACTCGTGGCTGCCCGCGGCGATGGTCGCGCCGACGCCGGTCAGCGCGTACCTGCACGCGGCGGCGATGGTGCAGGCCGGGGTGTACCTGGTGGCGCGGCTCGCGCCCGGGTTCGCCGAGGTCGGCCTGTGGCGTCCGCTGGTCGTGGTGGTGGGCCTGGTTTCACTTGTTGTGGCGGGCTGGATCGCGCTGTGGCAGGACGACCTGAAACGGCTGCTGGCGTACGGGACGGTCAGCCAGCTCGGGCTGCTCATGGTGCTGTGCGGCGCGGGGACGCGGACGGCGGCGCTCGCCGGGGTCGCGCTGCTCCTCGCGCACGGGCTGTTCAAGGCCCCGATGTTCCTGGCCGTGGGCGTCGTGGACCACGTGTACGGAACCCGCCGGGCCGACGAGCTGAGCGGGGTCGCGCGGCGGATGCCGTGGCTGGCCCTCGCGGGGGTCGCGGCGACGGCGTCGATGGTCGGGCTTCCGCCGTTCCTCGGGTTCGTCGCGAAGGAGGCGGCGCTCAAGGCGTTCGCGCACGGCGGCGTCGACCTGCTCGTACTGCTGGGGGTGGCGGCGGGCTCGGTGTTCACCGTGGCGTACGGCGTGCGGTTCCTGACCGGCACGTTCGGGGGCCGCAGGCACCGGGGCGCGCGGCGGAAACGGCTGCCCGGTGCGGCGATGGGCCCCATCGTGATCCTGGCCGCCGGGGGGTTTCTCGCGGGTTTCACACCGGGGACCTGGGACGGCATCATCCGGCCCTACGCCGAGACCCTCACGGACAAGGACCACGGGTACGAGCTGGCGCTGTGGCACGGGCTCGGGGTGCCGCTGGCGTTGTCGGTGCTGATCCTGGTGCTCGGCGTCTGGCTGTACACGCGGCGCGAGCAGGCCCGGAAGGTGCACGAGAGACTCGCGGAACTGCCCACGACGCAGCACGGCTACCGGCTCGTGCTCCGCGGGCTCTTCCACGGGGCGCACGCGGTCACCCGGAGGGTTCAGGTGGGTTCACTGCCCGTGTACCTCGCGGTGATCGTGGTGACGGTGCTGGTGGTGCCCGGGTTGACGCTCCTGTGGGCGCTGGCCGGCGGCACCGGACCGGCGCTCGACACCGGCCGCCTCCGGCTCTGGGACCACCCGGTGCAACTCGTCCTCGGCGTGATCGTGGTGGGCTGCGCGTTCACCGCCCTGCTGGTGCACCGCCGGTTGTCGGCGGCGCTCCTGCTGGGCGGCGCCGGGTACGGGGTCGTGGGGCTGTTCGTCGTGCACGGCGCGCCCGACGTGGCGCTGACCTCGCTGGTCGTGGAGACCCTCACGTTGATCATCCTGGTGTTCGTGCTGCGCCGGCTGCCCGAGCGGTTCCCGCCACGCCGCAGGCTGCGGCCCACCCGGGTGGCCTCCGCGGTGATCAGCGCCTGCGTCGGGGCGTTCGTGGCGACGTTCCTGCTGGTGGCGGTGCTCAGCCGGGACCACCGCCCGATCGGGCCCGGCTACGCCCGGGCCGCCAAGGAGGAGGGCGCCAACAACATCGTGGACGCCATCCTCGCCGACCTGCGCGCCCTGGACACGCTCGGGGAGATCAGCGTCCTGGCGGTGGCGGCGGTCGGCGTCGCCGCGCTGGTGCTGACCGGGATGCGGGACGAGCGGCTGCACCACACCGACATCCCCGAACCTTCCGAAACCCGGGAGGACCGCTGGCTGGCCGCGCCGGGCAGCCCGCCGCTGGGCGGCCGGTCGGTGCCGCTGGCGGTGGCGACCCGGCTCGTGGTCCCGACCGTGCTGGTGTTCTCGGTGTACCTGCTGTTCGCCGGGCACGGCCAGCCCGGCGGGGGTTTCGTGGGCGGGCTGGTGGCCGGGATGGCGTTCGTCCTGCGGTACCTCGCGGGCGGCATGCGGGAACTGGGGGCGGCCGAGCCGTTCCACCCGGCGGTGTTCCTGGGCGGGGGCCTCGCGCTGGCGCTGGCCACCGGCGCGGGCGGCTGGCTCGTGGGCGACTCGTTCCTGGAGGCCACCACGCTGGAGTGGGACTGGCCGGTGATCGGGCACGTCAAGCTGCCGACCAGCCTGTTCTTCGACCTGGGCGTGTACGTGCTGGTGTTCGGCCTGGTGCTGAGCCTGGTCCGGACGCTGGGCACCAGCCTGGAGGAGGCCCCCGAGGAGACCTCGGAGAACGGGGGCCGCCGATGAGCGTCGTGCTGCTCTGCGTGACGGGCCTGCTGTTCACCATCGGGTTTCACCTGTTGCTGCAGCGCTCGTTGGTGCGGGTGGTGGTGGGGTTCGCGCTGCTCGGGCACGCGGCGAACCTGTCGTTGCTGCTGGCGGGCGGCCCGGCCGGGGCGCCGCCGCTGCTGGGCGGGAAGGACCCCGAGGCCGGCGAGATGACCGACCCGCTGCCCCAGGCGATGGCGCTGACCGCCATCGTCATCACCTTCGGCGTGACCGCCTTCCTGCTCGCGCTCGCCTACCGGAGCTGGCTGTTCCTGGGGGAGGACGAGGTGCAGGACGACGTCGAGGACCGCCGGATCAGGACCGAGACCCGCCGCGACCAGGGCGAGGAGTACGACTCCGGGCAGGACCCCGGATGAACATCGTCCTTCCGCTGCCGTTCGCGCTGCCGCTCGCCGGGGCCGCGCTGACGATGCTCGCCTGGCGGTGGCCGGCGCTGCTGCGCACCGTCAGCGTCGCCATCGTCGCCGGGGTGACCGCCGCGTCCATCCTGGTCGCGGTGGCGGTCTCCCGTGAGGGCGTGGTCTCGACGCAGGCGGGGGACTGGCCCGCGCCGCTCGGCATCACCCTGGTCGCCGACCGGCTCACCGCCCTGATGCTGGTGGTCTCCAGCGTGGTCCTGCTGGCGATCCTCATCTACGCCGTCGGGCAGGGCATCGTCGGGCAGAAACAGGCTGAACCCAGCGTCTTCTACCCCGCCTACCTGGCGCTGTCGGGCGGGGTGTGCCTGTCGTTCCTGGCCGGTGACCTGTTCAACCTGTTCGTGGGTTTCGAGGTCATGCTCGTGTCCAGCTACGTGCTGCTGACCCTGTCGCCGAACCCGGCGCGCATGCACGCGGGCATGACGTACGTGGTGGTCAGCCTGACCTCCTCGATCCTGTTCCTGACGACGATCGCGCTGACGTACGCCGCGACCGGCGCGGTGAACCTCGCCGACCTGTCCACGCGGACCGAGGACCTGCCGTCCGGGGTGCGGACGGCGCTCGCGCTGATGTTCCTCGTCGTGTTCGGCATCAAGGGCGCGGTCGTCCCGCTGCACCTGTGGCTGCCCGACAGCTACCCGGCGGCCATCACGCAGATCACCGCCATCTTCGCCGCGCTGCTCACCAAGACCGCCGTGTACGCGCTGATCCGGACCCAGACGCTGCTGTTCCCGCACCACGAGACCGAGACGCTGATGCTCGTCGTGGCGGGCCTCACCATGATCGTCGGGCTGCTGGGGGCGCTCACGCAGCAGGACGTCCACCGGATCCTGTCGTTCACGCTGGTGGGGCACATCGGGTTCCTGGTGTTCGGGCTCGCCCTGTTCACCGTCGCGGGCCTGACCGGCGCGATCCTGTACCTCGTCCACCACATCGTCGTCCAGGCCACGTTGTTCCTGGTCAGCGACATCATCCAGGACGAGTCCGGAGAGATCACGCTGAACCGGCTCGGTGGGCTCGTCGGGGTTTCGGCGTTCAGCGCGGCGCTGTTCTTCGTGCCCGCGATGAGCCTGAGCGGGATGCCGCCGATGTCGGGGTTCGTGGCGAAACTGGCGTTGCTCCAGGCCGGTTTCGGATCCGGTCGCGGCCTGGCGTACACGGTCGCGGCGGTGGCGGTGCTGGCGAGCCTGCTGACGCTGGTGGCGATGAGCCGGATCTGGACGCTGGCGTTCTGGCGGCCCCGCCCCGAAACTCCTGAACCCTCGGGGGAGGAGCCCGGGGACGAGCCCGGCCTGACCCGCGAGGAGCGGTACAGCCACCGGCTGGTGCGCGGGGTCACCGCCGCGATGATCCTGTTCGGGCTGCTGGTCGCGGTGTTCGCCGGGCCGCTGACCGACTGGAGCGAGGACGCCGCCACCGGCCTGCTCGAACGCGTCGAGTACCAGCGCGCCGTCCTCGGGGAGGACCGGCCATGATCTCCGCACCGCGCCTGGCCATGGGGGTCTGGCTCCTGCTGGTCTGGCTGGGCCTGTGGGGACGGATCGACGCGGCGGGCGTCCTCGGCGGGCTGCTCGTGGCCTACGGGACGTACCTGGTGACCCGTTTCCCGGCGCTGCCGCTGCCCGGCCGGGTGCATCCGATCGCGCTGACACGCGCCGCGGTGGCGTTCGTCGTGGACCTCGTCGTGTCCAGCGTCGTCGTCGGCTGGTACGCGCTGCGCGGCCCCGCGTCCGTCCGCAGCGGAATCATCACCGTCGAGTACCGGACGACCTCGGACGTCCTGCTGATCCTCATCACCAACAGCGTGTCGCTGCGGCCCGGGTCGATGGTGCTGGAGATCGAGCGGCCGCTGCTGTACGTGCACGCGATGCCCGTCCACGACCGCGCGGAGGCCGAGAAGGTACGCCGCGACGTCCAGGCCACCGAAGCCCGCCTGACGGCGGCCTTCGGCACACGCCGCAGACCCCTCGACCCGGGGGGTTCGCAGGGTTCGGGCGGGTCGGGAGGTTCGTACGGATCGGGAGGGGTGTGATGAACCTGGTGTACACGGTCACCCTGGCGTTGCTGTCGGCGGGCGGGCTGCTCACGTTGGTGCGGCTGGTGCGCGGGCCGACGGCGCTGGACCGCATCGTCGCGCTGGACGTCATGGCGGTGCTGCTGGTCAGCGGGGTCGCGGTGCAGGCGGCGGTGCTGCACAGCGCCGCCAACGCCGCCTCGCTCGCGGTGATCGCGCTGCTCGGCTTCGTCGGCACCGTGACCGCGGCCCGGCTCGCCGGCGAACGGGGACGGCGCTCATGAGCCCGGGCGACGTCGTCACGGCGGTGCTGCTGCCCGCCGGGGGAGTGTTCTCCGCGTTGGGGGCGCTGGGACTGGCACGGTTCCCCGACATCCTCACCCGGCTGCACGCCGCGACCAAGCCGCAGACCATCGGCCTGCTGCTGATCACGCTCGGCGCGGTGCCGCAGATGGACCGGCTCGCCGACGTGGCCCCGCTGCTGCTGGTCGCCCTGTTCCAGCTCGTCACCGCGCCGGTCGTGGCGCAGACCGTCGGCACCATCGCCTACCGGACGGGCTGCGTCGACGAGGACGTCCTGGTCATCGACGAGTCGGACCGGACATGACCCCGGCGGGCGTACCGTCGGGGTTGCGGGTCGCCGCGCTCACCGGGGCCTGCCTGCTGGTCCTCGCGGCGACCGTCTACCTGGTCGTCCGCGTACTGGTCGCGCTGGCGCCGCTGACGCTGGCGGTGGTGGCGGCGCTGCTGATGACCGCGCTGGTCGCCCCGGTCCCGAACGCGCTGCGGCGGGTGGGCGCGCCACCCTGGCTGGCGGCGCTGACCGGGGTCCTCACCCTGCTCGCGGCGGTGGCGCTGCCGCTGACGCTGGTCGGCAACCGGGTGGTGGGCCAGTGGCCCCACCTGTCCCGGCAGCTCGACGAGGGCCTGGTACGGATCCGGGAGCTGGTCCTGGACGGCCCCCTGCCGATCAGCGAACGGCAGATGAACGCGCTGGTCGCCGGGCTCACCCGGGCCGCCCGCCGGGCCGCCCCCGACCTCGCCGGCACCGCGGAGGCGGCCACCCAGGCGGTCGCGGCCCTGCTGATCTCGCTGCTGCTGCTGTTCTTCCTGCTCAAGGACGGGGCGCAGATGGCCCGCTGGCTGCTGGCCTGGGCCCCCGAACGGCACCGCCCGGTGCTGGCCGAGGCGGCCCGGGAGGGCTGGCGGACCCTCGTCTCCTACATCCGCGGCAGCGTCGTGATCGCCCTCGTGGACGCCACCGGCATCGGCGTCGGCCTGGCCCTGATCGGCGTCCCGCTGGCCCTGCCGCTGGCCCTGCTCACCTTCGTCGCCGCGTTCGTGCCGATCGTCGGGGCCACCGTCGCCGGAGCGGTGGCCGTCCTGGTGGCCCTGGTCGGCAACGGCGTCACCGACGCGCTGCTGGCGCTGGCCGTGGTCATCGGCGTCCAGCAGGTCGAGGGCCACCTGCTGCAACCACTGATCATGGGCCGCGCCCTGCGGCTGCACCCGGCGGTGGTCCTGGTCACGGTGACGGCGGGCACCCTCCTGGGCGGCATCGCCGGCGCCGTCGTCGCCGTCCCCACCATGGCCATCGCCTACCGCGTCACCCGCGTCATCCAGTCCCCCAATCCGGACACCACCCTCTCGGAAGGCCGCGGGAACTCCGGCGCCGAGGGGGACTCGGGGGAGTCAAGCAGTGCCGGGGAGGCTGGCGGCTCTGGGAAGCCAGGCGGCCTCGGGGAGCCTGGCGGTTCTGGGGAGTAGTCCGGGGGGCTCGGAGGGTTTGGAAAGGCTCGGAGGGTTCAGGAGGAATGTCGGCCATCAGGTGATCCTTGCCGTATTTTGACGCGCTCCCAGGCGGGGGTTGCACCGCGTCCTCCTAGATTGAGCGTTGTTCGTGTACTTCAGCGAGGCGCGGTGACCGTCCCCACGGCGGTCGTCCGGAACGGAGATGCCACGCATGCACGCCACCGCCATCCCGGCCACCGGGGCCCAGCTCACCAGCCGCCAGACCACCGATCACCTGGTGATCGAACTGCACGGCGAACTGGACATCGCCTCCACCACGGCGCTGCGCGACCACCTGCTCGTCCTGCTCCGCAGGGCCCGCACCCCGGTCGTCATCGACCTGTCCGGCGTCACCTTCTGCGACGCCGCCGGTCTCTCGCTCCTGGTCGGCGCCCGCCGCCGCGCCCACCTCCACGACCTCCCCATCGCCCTGGCCGCCCCGCGGCCACAGATCCACCGCCTCCT
>DATADI010000474.1:0-3742 GCA_036258615.1 Thermomonospora sp.
GACGATGATGCCGCCGCCGACGCCGACGTCCCCGTGCAGGTAGATCAGGTCGGTGCAGCCGACGCCGACGCCGCGCTGGTGCTCGGCCAGCGCCCCCAGGTTCGCGTCGTTGCCGATCGCGACGGTCAGCCCGAGGCCCAGCCGCCGTGACAGCGCGTCGCCGAGCGACACGTCCATCGCGCCGAGGTTCGGGCCGTACCGGATCATGCCGTCGGCGCGGCGGACCGTCCCGGAGAACGCCGCCCCGGCGCCCACGCACACCGCCTCACGGCCCGCCTTGCGGACGAGCTGCCGGGTGAACGAGGACAGCGCGCCGACCAGCCCGTCGGGGTCGAACGGGCCGCGGGGCCGCTCGGTCTCCCGCCGGTCGAGGATCACCCCGCCGAGCCCGACCCGGGCGGCCACCAGCCGGTCCACGCCGATGTCGAACGCCAGCACGTACACCCGGGTGGACTCCGGGCGCACCACCAGCGAGGGGCGTCCGGCGCGCCGGCCGGTGTCGCGCGGCAGTTCCTCGCGCACCACTCCGGCGGCGGTGAGGTCGCTGGTCAGGGCCATGATGGTGCTGCGGTTCAGGCCCATGCCCTCGGCCAGCGCGGCGCGCGAGGCCGGGCCGCGCAGGTGGATGTGGCGCAGCAGGGTGCCCAGGTTGTGCCGGCGGACCTCCTCCTGTGACGGCGCGGCGCGCATCATCCCGGTCCGGTCCCGTTGATCCGGCGGGCGCCGTTCAGCCGGGCGGGGACCGGTCCCGGCGGGTCCACGTCGCCGCCGCGCCCGGAGGTGATCAGCTCCATCACCTGGGCGTGCGTGACGTCGGAGGCGCGCACCTGGGCGACCGTGCGGCCCAGGAACAGCGCGCAGATCCGGTCGGCCACGGCGAACACGTCGTTCATGTTGTGCGAGATCAGCACGACCGCGCGGCCCTTGTCGGCCAGCCGCCGCACCACCTCCAGCACCTGCTGGGTCTGCGCGACGCCCAGCGCGGCGGTCGGCTCGTCCAGCACGACGACCTTGCTGTCCCACAGCATCGCGCGGGCGATCGCCACACTCTGCCGCTGCCCGCCCGACAGGCGCGCCACCGGCTGCCGCACCGACGTGATCGTCCGCACCGACAGGCCGGTGAGGGTCCGCGCGGCCAGCTCCTCCATCGCGGGCTCGTCCAGCACCAGCCCGGTGCGCCGCTCGCGGCCGAGGAACATGTTCTGCACCACGTCGAGGTTCTCGCACAGCGCGAGGTCCTGGTGGACGATCTCGATGCCGAGGGCGGCGGCGTCGCGGGGGCTGCCGACGCGCACCCGGCGGCCCTCGAACAGGTAGTCGCCGGAGTCCATCGGCAGGATCCCGCCCAGGCACTTGACCAGCGTGGACTTGCCCGCGCCGTTGTCGCCGACCAGCGCGGTCACCTCACCGGCGTAGGCGGACAGGGCGACGTCGTGCAGCACCTGGACGGGGCCGAAGCTCTTGTCGACTCCGCGCAGGTCGAGAACCGGGGTCACGGACATGTCGAGGGGCTCCCACCTGGGCGCCTCGGCCGGGGTCCGAGGCTGTCGCGCGCCGCGAGCCTACCAGCCGGGCCGCCCCGCGGGACGGCCCGGACGGCGGGCGGCTCAGCCTCCGGCGGCGGCACGCCGGCGGCGGGCCAGGGCGTCGATGCTGGCCGCGAACAGCAGCACCCCGCCGGTGATCAGCATGTTCAGGTACGCCTGGGCGCCCATCAGCCCCAGGCCGTTGGCGATCACCGCGACCACCAGGCCGCCGAGCACCGCGTCCCGGGCCCGGCCCTTGCCGCCGAACAGGCTGGTGCCGCCGATGACCGCGGCGCCCACCGCGTACAGCAGGGCGTTGCCGGCCCCGGCGTCCGGGGTGACCGAGTTGAGCCGGGAGGCGTCCACCATCCCGGCCACCGCGGCCAGCGTGGAGGCGATCATGAACACCGACATCCGGATCATCGTCACGTTGATCCCGGCGCGGCGGGCGGCCTCGGCGTTGCCGCCGACCGCGTACACGTGCCGTCCGTAGACGGTGCGGCCCAGCACGAACGTCGCGGCGATCACCAGCACCGCCACCAGCGGCACGCCCCACGGGATGCCGTTGAGCACGATCAGCGGGCTGGGCGCGCGGTCCAGGCTCAGCAGGAACGTGCCGCCGAGCAGCGCCGCGGTCACCACCGCGATCCGCGCCGCGACCAGGCCCAGCGGGCGCGCCGCCAGGCCGCGCTCACGCTGCCGCCGCCACCGCAGCAGCTGGGAGGCCGCGAAGCCCGCCGAGCAGGCCACCGCCGTCGCCCAGCCCAGCCAGATCGGCATGTTGTCGTTGGCCAGCGCCACGATCACGTCGTCGCGGACCGGGACGGTGCCGCCCTCGCCGATCAGCCGCAGCGTGATGCCCTGCAGCCCCAGGAACAGGGCCAGCGTCACCACGAACGACGGGATCCGCACGATGGCCACCAGCACGCCGATGGCGGTGCCGATCACCATGCCGGTCGCCAGCGCCGCCAGCACGGCCACCGGCCAGGACTGCCCGGCGTCCACCATCAGCTTGGCCATCACCGCGGCGCACACGCCGCTGGTCACCCCGGCCGACAGGTCGATCTCGCCGAGCAGCAGCACGAACACCAGGCCGAGCGCCAGGATCGTCACCGACATCGCCTGCACGAACAGGTTGGCGATGTTGCCCTCGGACAGGAACGTCTCGGGCCGCAGGACGGTGAACAGCAGGACCAGCGCGGCCAGCCCCAGCACGGACGGCAGCGCCCCCAGTTCACCGGCGCGCACCCGCGCCCAGTAGTCGCGGACGGCGGTGGCCGTCGTGTGCTCGCGCTTGTCGACGGCGAAGTCGGCGTCAGCCACCCGCACGGCGGCCTCCTTGAGCTCATGGGAGTGGGTCGACATCTTCAGGCCCCGATCACAGGTTCTCGGCGGTCGTCGAGGCAAGGCCCAGGTCGCCCGACCGGCCCGCGGTGATCAGTTCGACCACCTGGGTCGAGGTGACCTTCGAGCGCTCGACGTCGGCGGCGACCCGGCCCAGGTACAGGGCGGTGATCCGGTCGGCCACCTCGAACACGTCGTTCATGTTGTGCGAGATCAGCACCACGGCGTGGCCGGTGTCGGCCAGCCGCCGCACCAGGTCCAGCACCTGCCGGGTCTGCGCGACGCCCAGCGCGGCGGTGGGCTCGTCCAGGATCACCACCTTGGACTCCCACAGCACCGCCTTGGCGATCGCGACGGTCTGCCGCTGCCCGCCGGACAGGCTGGACACCACCTGCCGGACCGACTTGACGGTCCGCACCGACAGGCGGGCGAGCGTCTCGCGGGCCGACTCCTCCATGGACGCCTCGTCCAGGACGATCCCGCGGGTCCGCTCGCGGCCCAGGAACATGTTCTGCACGATGTCCAGGTTGTCGGCCAGCGCGAGGTCCTGGTAGACCACCTCGATCCCCAGCGCGGCGGCCTCCCGCGGCCCGCCGATCGCCACCGGGCGGCCCTCGAAGAAGAACTCCCCCGAGTCCACCGGGTGGATCCCGGCGATGCACTTGATCAGCGTGGACTTGCCCGCCCCGTTGTCGCCGACCAGCGCGGTCACCTGCCCCGGATACACGGCGAAGTCGACGTCGTGCAGCACCTTCACGGCGCCGAAGCTCTTGTTGACCCCGGCCAGCCGCAGCACCGGGGTTCCCTTGTCAGCCACCTGTCTCCTCTCGGACGGCCGGGCCGGGCGCCCGCGCGGTCGGCGCGGGCGCCCG
>DATADI010000475.1:0-1594 GCA_036258615.1 Thermomonospora sp.
CACGTGGTGTGCAACAACGCCGGGGTGGGGGGCGGAGGGCTCATCAAGGATCTCACGTTGAACGACTGGCGGTGGGTCATCGACGTCAACCTGTGGGGGGTGATCCACGGCTCCCGGCTGTTCGCGGCGCAGATGGCCGGGCGGGGGCAGGGCGGCCACATCGTCAACATCGCCTCGGCCGCCGCGTGGACCCCGAGCCGCATGATGCCCGCCTACGCCACCAGCAAGGCGGCGGTGCTGATGCTGTCGGAGTGCCTGCGCGCGGACCTGGCGGGCCGGGGCATCCGGGTCAGCGCCGTCTGCCCCGGCATCGTCGACACCGGCATCACCCGCGCGTCCCGCTTCGTCGGCCTCGGCGAGGACGACCAGGAGCGGCGGCGCGAGCGCGCGGCGCGGGCCTACCGGCTGCGCGGGTACGGGCCGGAGAAGGTGGCCCGCCGCGTCGTGGACGCGGTGCGCGCGGACCGGGCGGTGGTCCCGGTCACGCCGGAGGCCCACCTGGGCCGCCTGCTGTCGCGGGTGGCCCCCGGCGTGATGCGGCTGCTGGCCCGCGCGGACCTGCGCTGAGGCCGGGCCTCAGGCCCGGGACGGCTCCGGCCGCCGGGGCTGCTTGATCTCCAGCGCGGGGATGAACACGTGCGCCAGCGGCCCGATCGTCACCGCGTACAGCAGGGTGCCGATCCCGACGGTGCCGCCCAGCAGCCAGCCCAGGGTCACCACGCTCACCTCGATCCCGGTGCGGACCACCCGGATCGAGTGGCCGCGCGCCGCCAGCCCCGTCATCAGGCCGTCGCGCGGGCCGGGGCCGAACCCGGCCCCGATGTAGCAGCCGGTCGCGAAGCCGCCGACGAGGATCGCCGTGATCAGGTACGCCCAGCGCGCGGCGAGGGCGTCCGGGTCGGGCAGCACGGCCAGGAACAGGTCGGCGAACAGGCCCACGAACACCACGTTGCTGACGGTGCCCAGGCCGGGCCGCTGCCGCAGCGGGATCCACAGCAGCATGACCAGCGCCCCCGCGATGATGATCCACGCGCCGATGGACAGCCCGAAGCGCTCCGACAGGCCCTGGTGGAACACGTCCCACGGGTCGTTGCCGAGCGTGGAGTCCACCTGGAGGGCGATGCCGAGCCCGTACAAGGCCAATCCGGCGTAGAGCTGGACCAGTCGGCGGGCCATCAGCGCGGTGGCCCGGCGGTCCCGGGCGCGCCGCCGTCTCAGCCGGTCCCTCCGGCGCAGCCAGAAGTGACCGGGCGTCCAGTCCAGGCCGTCCCGCGAGTCGGCGCCGAACCGCGGCGCGAGCAGGGCGAGCGCCACGAGCAGCGCCAGTACGATCCACATGGGGGCTCCCTCCCGATCGGCCCGTTTCGGGCCACTTGCCCCAGTGTGGATCACGATTGGCTTGCCAGATAAGAGCCAATCAAGGAAAGTGGACTGCATGACTGTGCGATACGTGAGCGGCACCCAGCTCGCCCGGCTGCTCGGCGACCTGCCGCAGGAGCGGCCCTTCTACGCCGTGCTCGCCCGGGAGGTGCGCCACCTGGTGCTGAACGGGCGGCTGCCGCTGCGGGTCCGGCTGCCCGCCGAGCGCGACCTG